>JAFGXQ010000164.1 GCA_016936575.1 Deltaproteobacteria bacterium | reverse complement strand
GTTGCTGCTTTAACAGCCGCACGATGTGTGCTTCTATTTTTTCGGGTCTGGTGGTCGGCGCAAATCGCTTTATCGGCCGGCCGTTTTTATCCAAGAGAAATTTTGTAAAATTCCATTTTACAGCCCCGCCGAAGATGCCCCCGAGCGATCGCTTTACATATTTGAAAATGGGATGTGCGGTCGAGCCGTTTACATCGATTTTACTGAACATGGGAAATGTGACGCCATAGTTTATCAGACATGTGGAAGCGATGGTTTGTTCATCTCCCGGTTCCTGGCCGGCAAACTGGTTGCAGGGAAACCCCAGAATGACCAGTCCATCATCTTTGTACTTTCTGTACAACGCCTCCAGCCCCTTGTATTGGGGGGTGAAACCGCACTTGCTTGCGGTGTTCACAATCAGGACCACTCGACCCGCATATTGCGACATTGATACAAATTCTCCGGACAGATTTTTGGCGCTCAGCGCATAAAATGGTTCACGCATCTTCACTCCTAAAATTTAATGACAAATCCGAGGGCGCTGTAGGGATTGCCCACATGAACAGTCAAGGCTATCACATCGTTGACGTGGTATCTTCCACCAACTGAGCCGGCAATCCAATGACCCGGGGACGACGTCCATCCATCTCCCTGAAACATCGAGGGATGAAAAAAAATATTCACCCCCGCCTCTCCGTACGCGCTCCATTTGTCAGAGAAGTAAAATTCCCAGTGCAGGGCGATGGGAATTCCAAGGGCACCGTGGGGTTCGTCATGATACCGAACCAGATAAAAATCCGCTCCCAAACTCAGGTAAACAGCGTTGTTGATAGACTGAATAAATCCGTTGTCAGCCAGCGGAATGCTGAACCGTCCCCCCGAGGCCATTCCGATGTCATAATATGCCAGCCCCATATGAAGCTCAAATAATCGAGGTCGTTCGCCTTGGTAAGGGGTGCCGATGTAAGATGCGTGTACAGACGTTGTGATCATTAGCAATACGAATAGCATCCCGATCGCAACGACGAAGCGTATATGTGAGGTTTGACTGCTTGCTGACTGTGTCATTGTGTTGCCTCCATTTTTGTCTCCTAATTCAACATTGTCATTCTTTCTGGAATTGCAATGAATAAATTTTGAATAAATTTATATGTTCATTTTCTGGGTATGGGACGCGCTCAGCAATCGGTATATTAATAAGTGAATATCGTCATGTCCTCGAAGGCTGGCATCCCGTAGTAGCTTCGATTGCTTTCACAAAGTTCGCTATTTTGCGAGTTCCTACATTTATAATCGAGAGACCGTATAATCGAGAGACCGGTTGTACCCATTCCGCATTGGAACGATTTATGGGAACAAATGACCTCATAAGGACAGTGATCGAAAAAAAAATGCCAGGTTCGAATTCGCAGCGGCGGTGTCAATGGACAAGTCGGAGGGGAAAATTCACTTCATATCAGAACCGTCTGACATTCGTTTTGGGGGAAGGGCGGCGGTCAGGTCTTCCAACGATATTTTCTGTTGAACAACGTCATATGCAAAGGTCAGGAACGATGCGCCCAGTTCAATGCTGTCGTGCATCAGTTCCAGTGATCGCTGTGCGAGTTGCGGGTCGTCGGGCGCCAATGTGCGCAGCCATGGAAAATACGGTTTGCTGTACAGGAATCCGAACACTCGGAAACTGCGTTGCCATTGCGTAAACTGGTCTGGCGCGGGCGTTGCGGTGAACAGGCTGCGAAAAGCGCTTGAAACAAATTTGCTCCAGTGAGATGACGGAAATAAAAAAGTGATGTCCCGGGCATAGGGTGTACCCACACCGCTGTGTCCCAGCAGGTCATAGTGACAGTGAAGGCCGATTTGCCGTTCGAGTTCATCGTGACTGATGGTGCTGCCTTGAATTCGGTGTTCGATTTCTTTGTGAAAAACTAAATCAACCGCAAAATGGGTCAGCGCTCCCAACGCGAGGGTGTGTTCGGCATCATTTTCGGCCCGGTGAAGAAGTTGGATACACAGCGTTCGACCGTCTATTTCGTGAACGGCCTGCCCGAAAGGATGGTAGGTGAGCGGTTTATGTCGAAGTGTTTCAATTCCGGTGCGAAGCAGGTGATTGTAAAAAGGCAAATCAAACAGAACGCTGCCCATGGCGAAGTCATCGGGAAACATTGTGATAATGCGCTTCAGGGTGTCGGGTAGGCGGGAGTGTTGCGCGATTCGGTTCGCTAGGGTGATGTGCAGCAGCGTATCAGCCATTACAACAGCGGTGGTTTGTCAGGGGCGTCCACCCGTTCAATACCGAGTTCTTTCACCAGGGCATCAATCAGTCTCTCGGCATCATCGAGAAAGTGGGGGGAAATGGTCAAGTCGAGTATATCAGGTGTTTCCATGCGAGTGGTGGGGTTGGCTATGCCGTCGTGGGATTCCAGGCACCAACGGATATATCCGATATCTTTTTTGTTTACCTTAATGGAGCGCACATGCATTTCGAGTTCGGACTGTGTCATAGGGCCTTTAGTACCACATAAACCAAATAAAAAAGGCAAATATTTTGACGAGTGTCCTACACTTGCCTACAATGTATACTAAGGAAGGGTACATTGAGGTGAATGCGATGAAGCACCGTTTGAAAGAGTTATCTGTTGCATTGGGTCTTGCCGGCATGTTGTGGCTGGGCGGCTGTGCGTCGACAAGTCAGAACAACGACGCACAACTGAAAGAACTGCAAAAACAAGTGATGCAATTGAAAGCGGAAAACACCAATCTGCAGGCCAAAACGCGTCAGCTGGATGATCAGGTGATGCTGTATGAAAAGCGCAAATCGCTGTCTGAAAAAAAGAAAAGTGATACCGGCATGCAGACCGTTCGATTAATGGCGCCTGGCGCGTCGTATGTAGAGAACGGGTATAGCGATGAAGAATCAACCGTGTCTTTTCGGGATACGTTCGAGGAGGAATCGGACGAATCGGACGAAGACAGTCGACCGGTGCTGCATTTGAACGAAAGTTCGCTGACCCGGTATGATGAAGCGAATGTACCCATGGCAACGCGTCCTGCGGCGCTGCCCACGTCTTCTTACGAGAATATTCCCGCGACCAACCGCGGAGACAATCTTGGTGTGGTAACAGCAGATGGTCAATTGGCGCAGGCAGAGGCCGATGCAATGGATTTATTCAATGCATCATATCGTGCCTACAACAACGGAGATTACGCCGCTGCACTCGCTGGGTTCACCCAATTTTTGCAAAAGGAAAGCAACCATAAATATGCAGACAACGCCATGTTCTGGATTGCGGAATGTCATTTGGCCAAAGGAGATCTGCTTCGCGCGGTCGGGGAATTTGAGCGATTGCTCAGAAGATACCCGGGCTCTGAGAAATCTGCATCCAGTTTATATCGAATTGGTTTTATTTATGATCGCATGAATGATGCCGCCAAGGCAAAAGAGTACTATTTTAGAGTGGTGGAACAATATCCGAATTCAGAAGCCGCGCGTAAAGCGAGCCGACGAATGTCGAATAGCAAAGGAAACGCCAGATTGGTCAGAACCTCGGCACAAAGGTGAACACTATGAGTATTTTTAAAATGGCAGGGTTGATATGTACACCGGTATGTGTGTCGGTTCTGATTTCTACAACCGGCATTGCCGGAGATTTCAGTATCGGCGGCGGCGCCAAAGCCAAAGCGGGCACCGATACGCAGAGTGAATTCAATGTAGACGGCGATGCGAGCGCGGGTGCCGACGCCGAAGCGGAGTATTATCAGGAAGACATACAGCCGGGTATTACATATCGCCAGACCGAACAACCGAAATCCGCGCTGACACTTGCTGCGCAGAATCGGACCTCCATTTCTATCGGCGCAGAGCCCACGATAGCTCCCGAAACTGCCGATGAAAAGATGAGTTTGAAGAAAGTGCATACGGTTAAAAACGGCGATACCTTGTGGGATATCTGCAATACGTATTTCGGTGACCCCTACGTATGGCCGAGAATCTGGTCGTATAACCCGAGCATTACCAATCCCAACTGGATTTATCCTGGCGATACATTGTGGTTGGTTCCTCCGGTGATAGAGGAACTTCCTTCTAATAATGACGGTGCGCCGTCCTCTCCCGGCCAGGTGGCCCAGGCGCGTCAGGCGGGAGATGCTATTTTGCAACGTAACCGGGGGTTTGTGGATCAGAAAATTCTGGAGCAGGCCGGTGTTGTGAGAGGCGCGCCCAAAGAAATTACGTTGTTGTCTCAGTATGACGAGGCGTACGTGGAATTTAAAAAAAATGAAGATGTGCAGGTGGGTGATGAATTTGCGGCGTTTCGTGTGCTGAAGGAAGTAAGTGCCACAGATGACCCTGACACCGAAGTGGGTAAACTGGTAGAAATTCTGGGTGCGGTTCGGGTAACCAGCTACGACAAGGAAAAGAAAATCGCTCGTGTGGTGATTGACGAATCCATTCATCCGATTGAACGTGGCACTATGATTGGCCCGGTGCATCGGCGGTTTGATTTGATTCCGTCCCGTACCAACGAAAAAGAACTGAAAGGAACAATTGTGGCACATCTGGACCCCACGTTATTGTTCAGCCAGCATCAGATTGTTTTTGTCGATAAAGGTCATAAAGACGGTGTGCGTGAAGGAAATCGGTTTTTTGCCATAAAAAAACGTGATCAATACAAAGAATCGCTCGGAGAAGAAGATGACAACGACGGGTATCCTTTTGAAGTATTGGCCGAACTGCGGGTACTCGAAACCCGTCCGGGAACATCGACCTGTCTGGTTACCGGCGCTACCCGCACCCTTGAAGACGGCGCCCCGGTTGAAATGGTGAAGGGGTACTGATTCGTTCTCCTCTGTACAATTTTCAATACGAAAACACATTGTCGGTTTTCTTCCCTGTGGAAGCTTTTGAACCCCTTCTGGACTTTTTTTTCGCAGGAAGTTTGTCAAATGTGCTTTTTCGTCCCTTGGATTGTTTACTCTGTTGATAGGCCGACGATTTTTTCTTCTTCACAAAATGTTTTTTCTCTACCGAACTGGTTTTTGCCATTTCAAGGTCTGATTTGGCCTGCCGCAACTCTTTTATTTGCATGGTGAGTTTTTCATCAGGTGTTTTTTGTGCCTGGACTTCCAACTCTGATATCGATTGCGAGAGCATCGTTTCCGCCTGTGTGAAGTCGCCTCGGTCAACCGCCTGAGCCGCGAGGGACAATTCCTCAAAACTGCGAACTTCCGCCAGGCGAACGGTCACTTCTGAGTTTTCAGATTCGATATACTCTTGCTGACTTTCGGCTTTGTGCAGTTGTGGGCGAAATGAAATTGAAGAAGCGCTGTTTCCGCTTAATACATCAGAAAATTCAACGATGACTTCTCCCATGTGCGGTTGCCCAACTGAGAGTTCATTGTGAGTCAGGGTGATCAGTACATCGCGATTTTGTCCACTTCGCAAAGATCCGACTTTTATCAAGGTGAAGCCTTCTTCTGTGTGAAATGAGTATCCGTACACTTTTTGAACGGCAAAACCCGCGGCCGGTAGGAGACGCAACTGAATATCACGCGCGACGGTTGCCATCAGTCCCTTGAGTTCGTCTTCCAGAACTGTCGCAATCAGCTTGTCATCGCGTACATAGTGATATTGTCCGCCGCCTTCGTCTGCCATTTTGGTCATCAAATCTTCGTTGTAGTCCAGCCCCACACCGAGGGTCGAAATACTGACGCCTTTTGCGAATCCGTCGGAACATACTTTTCCGAGCAACGTTGGATCTGATACGCCGACATTTGCAAGACCGTCTGACAAGAGCAGAATATGAGACATACCGTTGTAGCTGTTCACTTGTTCCGTCAGAATTTTTTCCGCCTCTATGGTCGCCGGGCCGAGTGCTGTACCACCCCCTGCCTGGATACCTAATATTTTGTCTCGAATCACTGTTTTACCGACCTCATCCATAAGCAGTTGCGTGCTATGTACCGTGACGGTGTCGGAATATGAAATCAGGGTGACACGATCTTCGGGGGTGAGACGCTTCAGCAATTCCAGTGCGGCAATTTTCACCGAAGCAACTTTGTCACCGGTCATGCTGCCCGAACGGTCGATGATGATAGCCAGCTGAATGGGTTGACGATCAACGGCGGCAACTTTTTTTCCGTCAAGTTTGAGCAGTACGCTGAGTTCCCCTTTCACATTCTGCTGCAGTCGGTTGTATTGCGGGATGATCTCTACGGCAACGGCTCCCTGTGCGTCAACAATGCCGGCTGTTACCGGTTCTTCATTGGGGGGTGGGGATGTGTTTTGCTCGGGAGAACCGTGGGCGATGGATGATGCTTGCGGAGGTAGGGAAGCTGCATCGCGAGCTGTTATTGAGGATGTACGATATGCCCCGCATCCGCTTAGAAACCATACAATGGTTGCGAAGAAAAATAGTTGATGCTGAATTCGTTTCATTTGTCTCTCCTTTTGTAAGAGTTCGTTTCTGAAATGAATCGAATGCAATGGTTGAACCAGTGTGGTGCGGCTGAGTAACATATCGAATATTTGTGATAATTTTGCGAGAATCCCTGTGGGGAATCCGTCGGATGTAAAATTCAATGACAGGCTGTAAATATTATTTACAAACAGGTGCGCATTGCTGGTCTACCTGTTTTTGAAGTGACGGCGCCCCAAATGACTGAATCGGCGCAGACGATTTGAAGTGGCTATTTTTTTTGCAGAAAGCCGTTTGGATTATAGGTCACATTGTGGCCGAAAAAATCGCAAAGCGCCGTATCCAACGTGTACGCGTCGCTGTGTTTTTCAAGAAAGTCGATAACCGCTCGATTCGGTCCGTCCTGATATTGCCGGTACTGAGGGTGGGGAAGTTGCGAGACGATTCCATCCTCTACCACAATGTAATCGCCGCTTTTCAGGCGCGGGTGAAAATACTTCAGGGTTGCCAGCGTGTGTTCATAAAAGTGGCTGGAATCTTCAATCACCAGCAGGGGCCGTGGAAGCTGTTCGATAACCGTATCATCCAATACATCATCTAATTTGGCCGCGTCGCCTCTTAAAAAGGTAATCCGATCATCCCGAACCCTGGAAATCGGATCAATATCAACCGAGATTACCGTGGGCCTTTCTTTGTGCATCGCACTCAGCATATCTGCGAACCAGAGAGCGCTCCCCCCGTGTTTGGTGCCGATTTCTATCACGCTTCTGGTTTTCTGTTTTGCCAGCAGCTGTAAATATATAGCGATGTCAAAAGGCGATTTAAAAAACGGAACGTCCCGATATACCGATTTCATTACGCCGTTCTGAATATCGTTCAAGTGGGTCGATGGCAGGGATGAGCGGAATTTTCGGTGTTGTACCGACAGCGAATCGCCCGGCAACGTGTGTTGACGTTTTTCGACAGATACAGAGAGGATCTTGTCAAAGTCGGCATATTTACTAATTCGTAGCGTATATGGCTCGTCAGGCGGAGTAAAAGGTTTGCTCCGGATTTTTTTGTATTCGTTCATAAACTGTTGCATGGGCGGCTTTGATGAATTTGTCGCGATGCCGCCGTGAAATTGGTGAAAGGTAGTTTCACCGAGCAGCATGATGATGTCAGAATCTTTAAACGTACAGGCACGGCGCCACATATCGAGGTTGACCAGCCCACCCCCTTTGGACTGAAATGCCTCTTCGAAGTAGCCGATTTGCTTCCATAAATTCTGATGCATGAAAAATGCATTGCTTTCGTTGGGGAGCTGAAACCATCCGTGGCGGGAGGAACCGGCAAACACAGATATGTCATACAACGCATAGCCGTCTTTTTTCCATGGAACGGTTTCAAGAAGTGCATTTTCCGTTGCGCGATTGTACCCTTCGTGCACCGACTCCATTTGAACAGAATGCCCTAAATGAAATGCGATGGTGCCCACAACCGCATTAGCGTTTTGCTGGATAACATCTATAGCGGTTCGAAGAAGTCCGGGCGACGCCATGCGCGCGCCGTCAATAAAGGCGCCGATAATTTCGCCTTTGGCTTTGCGAATACCCATGTTCATCGCCTGCGCAGGCGATACAGAACCGGAAGTGCAATTCAGAATGGTTATATTTGAAGCGAATCGACGGTAGAATTCGGCAGTGGGCCTTTTCTTTGAACCGTTGTCCACAATAATAATTTCATATTCAAACGCATTGATGCCTTTCTGGTATGATTCCGCCAATGTCCGAATGGTTCGCGGCAGTTCTCTGTTCATGTTGAACGAAACAACTACAACTGACAATTTCAGTTTCGGTTGTGTGCGTGCAGTCGCGTACGCCAGTTCCGACAATTGTTGCCTGGCCGGCTTCAAGGGGAGGTTGCCTTTTCTTCGGCGACTCAGGGTGTTTAGATACTTTTTAAACCATATCCCCACGGCGGATATGGCGTTGGTCCGGTTCAGAATTTCTTTTGGAGGAACTTCCGCCATGCCGTCAACACAGCTGACTATAGAATTGTACTGTTTCCACAAAATGCGATTGTCGGGTTGCATCCCGGTAATGATGAGCAATCCGGTCGGAGACGTATCAATGGGAACCAGGCAAAGATCAGGGCGATATTCCTTAAGACAGCGGTAGAACTTCCATACGTCTCCCGTCCATACTTGGGTTTCTCGATTCCGCGTCGCTTGCGCGGGTGTATTGGGGTAGATGTCATCAATTACGACAACCGATTGAGGACCGCAGAATCGCTCAATGTTCATGAAATCGCGGAGCACATATTCGAACAGATGCATCCCGTCAATAAATGCGAAGTCAACCGGTTCCTTGTGGAAGATTTCTTTTTTCTTCTCGAAAAATAAATCGCTGGTGGAGGTCACGATGGAAGTGGAAGAAGGAAGCTGTACTTTCAGTTCAGGCTGCGGGTCAACACCGATTGCATGACAATTTGCCAGAACAATGCTTTTTCCATGGCGAACGCCGATTTCCAGATAGTTCTTTGGTTCAAGGCGCCGATGAAGTCGGGTCAACACATCGATGTATGGGGTTTCGCCTTTAACGATTTCTTTTGCCGAGTTGGTGTTTGAGATGGGTACTAAAAGGGGAGGCTCGATTTTTTCGGGCACAGACGTGTCGCCGGTTTTGTTGAATACACCCACCAGGTCGTACCAGGGGCCACGCTGGTCGCGCCAACATTCTATCAGATGACATTTTGTGTAGGACGCGAGCGCTTCATACGCGTCTGGATAAAAGCGATAGCAGTCGACCGGATATCGGTGAATCGGTCCTTTCGACGGAGCGATTAAAAAAATGTACCCGTCTTCTTTTACCACACGGACCATTTCTGAAAAGACGAGCCAGAAGTTGGCGCAGTGTTCCAACATCTGCCCGGACAAAACTAAGTCAATAGAGTTATCCGGCAATGGAATTTTGTTCGGTTCGTCCAGAACCAACGAAACACCGGGATGCGGTTCAAGATCTGCGCCAATATATTCGACATTGTAAGAAAAAAGTTCTGAATATGTGCCATTGACGTTCGCACCCCCAAGGTCGAGAATTTTCATTTTCTGTTTCAGAATTTTTGCTTCAACATATTTTTGGTAGCATTTGCGCATATTTTCCATTGAACTCGCGTGCACGGTTGTTCCTCCAATATTGTGAATCGTCCATTCCAGTTTGTATTATGCGCTATTCTCTCCCATTCGTTCAGATGTTTACAGTGTTTTATTGTTTTTTTAAACGAATCCGGTTGACGGGTTGGCGACACTTGTCGCATCGTTTTTATATGAATACAAATATTTCTCACCGGGACAATCATAGAAAAGCGATTGTGATAACCGGGTTCCATCGAAGTGGTACCTCGTCGCTTGCACATTATATGCATGACGCCGGTTTGAATTTGGGGGAGAACCTTATCGCTCCGGATATCAGCAATATGAAGGGGTATTTTGAGGATTGGAATGCTGTACGGCTGCACGATAGCCAGTTGAAACGTTCTTTTACCTCCTGGCGCTTTCATGATGAGTGCATGTTGAAATGTGATTTGTCAGCGTTTGCACATTATGCGGACATGCGCTTTGATGCGGCGTCGCAATTCGGTATGAAAGATCCCAGGGCCAGTCTTTTTTTACCGCAATGGAATCATGTGCTGCAGGATGAAGGCGGGTATGTGTTTATTGTGCGTCATTGGAGCAGTTGTGTTGAATCGCTGTTGAATCGCCACAGCCGACAGATGGTGCATCAATTTTCAGATCATCCCGAGAAAGAGGACAGCATTGTTTTCTGGCAGCGTCCGACATTGGCAGCGGAAATGTGGCTCAGTTATAACGAGCGCATCCTTCAACACGTTCGCCGGTATCGAAGTCAGTCAGTGTTGCTGACACAGCGTGCTCTTTTTCACAATGCACCCATACTTGATGCAATGAATTCGAAGTTCAGCTTGCAACTGGACAGTTCGGTTTCAAAGCCCTTTGACAGCTCGTTGATACGTGATGTTGCGTACGAAGAACAACAGGGTCTGTACTCCGAATTTTTTTTCCAGCGTCTGGAAAGTTTGTGGCGTGCGCTCGTATCCCTTGCCGACTTTCGGCACGGTGATGAAGAACCGCAATGGGAGCCGTTTCCGGTACGTGTCCCGCACAAAATTGCAGATATGGTGAAAAGTGCGGTGGAGAGCAGTGAATCGCATGAAACGCAGCAAGCACCTGCGTTGCCGATGCCGCCGTACGATTGTTCACTAAGCACCGATTCCAAAGCGGCCGTTGCCCAGATTCAGCGATTGAGAGCCACTGACCTGGATGACCTCGCACAACAACAGTTGCTTGAACAAGTTGAAAACACTCATCCTGTGAACACTGCAGTTCAACTGGCAATGGCGCGGTATTTGATTCGCGTTGAAAAATATCAGGAAGCCATGACGTGTATCAAGCGTGTGGCAACTCCGGAGAACTTCCGTTCCAACGTGAATCTGCTGCTCGGCAATTGTTATGCAGGGCTACAGGACGTGACAACAGCCAAAATGTATTTTGATCGCGCAGTGGAAGACAACCCCGACAACTCGATGACGTTTTCCAGGCGGGCCGTGTTCCATTCCGCACTGGGTAATTTCGACGCAGCCCAAAAAGATTTTATCGCAGCAAAAAATATTACATTGAGACAGCCTAGCCAGCTCAAATGGTATGCGGATTTCCTTTGCGAAACGCAACAATGGAAAGAAGCGAAAGCGGTGGCGGCGGAACGGGCGAATATTCACCCCGGATTTTACACCTATTCCTACCTGGCCGGCATTGAAATGCGGGAAGACTACAACCAGGCCAAAGCGCGCCTTTTGTATCACTTGTATCAACTCCATCGTCATCAGAATGTCGGGGTTTGGTGCGCCCGCATCGTACGAACCCTCGGCATGGCGGAAGCGGCAGACGATTTTATGCGACGATTTGAAATGCATTGGCAGGCGTTGGTTGACGCATATCACTCGATGGTGTCCATCAAAGAGAAGCTACAGAATATCAGTTAGGAGCGCTGCACTTTTTTCGGTTCGTTTTTTATCGCTCTTTTTGTCGAACAGAATTTTGTCTTTTTCGGTCGGTTTTTTTCGAAAAGCGTCAAATCCCGCAGTTATTTTCTGAATCCGGCGCGGTTGCGATTTTTGTATCCTTTTTATTGCGGGTTCTGCTTCTTTTGCTTTTTGAAAAGTGAAAGCCGACCGCGATCTGTCAGCGACGATCTTCAATTTGTCGCGGTGGATATTCGGCGCAGACACCGCGTGACTCCGGGGAAGTTGAACCGATGGTGTCACAAAAACGATCGCTTCGGTGTCGCTATCGGGTTTGTGAGGAGACATATCATTTATCATCGCAAGTGCCGCGGCGGCGCCGAACACAAACATCGCGATCGCTGCAGCGGCAACAATCACCGTCGGAAACCTTCGTTCCGACTTGAGTGTGTGCGCAATATCTTGCTTCAGCGCTGCGGCGCTGGGGTATCTTTTGTCGGGATTGCTTTCGAGACACCGTAAGACAATTTTATCAACAGCGCGTTTCCTCAGCGTGGAATGACGACTGGGAGGGTCGAATCGACCCAATGGAAGGGTTCCGGTCAGCAGCTCGTAAAACACCACCCCAAGTGAAAAAATATCCGAACGGGCGTCCACCAGCTTGGCATTGATTCGCTGCTCCGGCGACAGATAGTTGAACGTGCCCATGGCGACATCGGTGCGAGTCAGCGAAGCGCCGGCCGTGGTGTTCTGCGCAACATGTGCCAAACCGAAGTCAAGCACCTTCACGACATCGTCAGTGACAAGAATATTCGCGGGTTTGATGTCGCGGTGAACCACGCCGTGTTCATGTGCAAACTGCAGTGCGTCACACACTTGAACGAGTATTTTTGTGATACGTTCAGGGGATGGACGTTCTGTCCGAAGCACCTTTGCCAAATCTTTTCCATTCATGTACTCGGTCACCAGATAGTGAATGTGATCATGCTCGCCCGCATCCAGCAGTTTGACAATATTGGGGTGTTCCAGTCGCTTCAGAGCGTCTGCTTCCCGTTTGAACCGCTGAACAATTTCGTTGTCGACGTCGCTCGAGGGCGTCGCTCCCGTGGATTGGGGATTGAGAAGTTTAACCGCTACCTCGTGGTTTGTTTTCAGGTGCACTCCGCGATACACCACTCCCATGCCGCCCATGCCCACAAACTGGTCGATTCGATAATCTCCGATGACGCGGCCGCTCAGATCCTCGAGCGCGGTTGTGTACAATGTACCCGGCGTCGTGTTCACGCTGGAGATATTGATTTCAAATTCACAGAAACGGCATCGTTGAATCCGCGTTCCGGCTTCGACTGGGAGCGATTCGTGACAGTTGGGGCATACTATATTCATAGAACGCTCCCTTGCATTAAGGCGTCGCCGTATAAGGCGAGTTTTTTATCGAGCGTGGGCCTGGAGATGCCCAGTCGCTCACACGCCGCTTTTTTTCGACCGCGGGTTTTCTGCAGTGCCTTTTGAATGAGTTTGATTTCTACTTCCTGGAGGGCGTCGGCAAGATTTTCGGGTAGTCGGTCTGCTGATGGATTGACACCACTGCCGACGGCGAGATGGGTCGGGTGTAGTTCTTTTCCCTCTAGAAATACCAGCGCCCGCTCCAGGGTGTTCTGAAGTTCCCTCACATTGCCCGGCCATTGGTACGCCTGCAGTTTGGAAAGTGCGGCAGGGGAGAGCGCGGGTACCGAAACGCCCATGGCGGCGGCATGGCGCTGTAAGATATGAGCGCACAGGTCGGCGAGATCATCCATACGGTCGCGCAGGGGCGGAATGTGTAACGTCACCACGTTCAGTCGAAAGAAAAGGTCCGAACGAAAGCAGCCCTCATTTACCCGCGCAGCCAGATTGCGGTTGGTTGCTGCAATAATGCGGATATCCACACGAGTGGGTCGCTCACTGCCAAGGCGGTAAAAACATTGTTCCTGAAGCACCCGAAGTAGTTTAGCCTGTGTTAAAGCGGGAAGCTCTCCCACTTCGTCGAGAAACAGGGTTCCGTTGTTGGCCAGTTCGAACGCACCGGATTTTTGTTTGGTGGCGTCAGTGAATGCACCTTTGTCATGTCCGAACAGCTCGCTTTCGATGAGCGTCTCGGGAATGGCGGCACAGTTGATGGCAATAAACGGGCCTTCCCGCCGTTTCGACTCATTGTGTATCATGCGAGCGATCAGTTCTTTTCCGGTACCGCTTTCACCTTCAATCAGAATTCTCGCGTCGGTACGGGCCGCCTGTCGGGTCGATGTAAGCAGTGCAGCGACCTCCGGAGAGCTACCGACGAATGAGTGTTCGTACCGTTTTTGCCGCGCCTCGAGAGAACGCAGTTTTTGTTGCGTTCTTTCATGTTCTTTTGCCCGATGCAGTAGTAGTGACGCGGTTTGCGTAATCGCCGCCAGTTCCTGAAGATGCATAGAGGAATACGCGTCCCGGCGGTGAGTGTCGATTTGGATCACGCCGAGCAAGGTATCATCCATCGCCAGTGGCGCCATCATTACGGAGCGCAGGTTGTGTTCAACAATGCTTTTCGCCTCTGCGAATGAGACCTCATCAATGCCATTGCTGAAGCGGATTGGCGCGCCGGATTGAATCACCCGGTGCAGCAGCGCCTGGCTGAGGCCCATGGCGCGGCCGTCGCTTTTCACCGCTGCAGCATGCCATTGTTGTTCAGATTGCCGGATCAGAATGAAACCTCTGTCGGCGGAAAACACCGACATCACCTGTTCGAGGATCCCCTGCAGCAAGTGAGGAACCTGAAGCCGGGTAAGCAGTTGCAGTGTCATTTGATGAATCACCTGAAGCGCCTGGGGCGATGGGGCCGCCGGCGGTGCACTGTGACAGGCGACGTCATCGACTGAGGTGTGGGGCAACAGAATGACTGAATCGGCGCTACCGACTGTCAGCAATTCGATTCCTGGGTTGAATACAAATGCATGGTTGCCGATTTGAATGCGATCCTCGTTTGAGAGACGAATCGCCTCAGTGACGGGCATGCCGTTCAGGAAAGTGCCGTTGCGACTGTGGGTGTCGCGCAGCCAGACGCCGTCTTTTCGTTCTTCAATAACGGCGTGATTCCTGGAAAATCTGGTGTCGAGCATTTGAACGGTACAATCCGAAGACCGCCCAATGGTCGTTTCGCCCGCAAGAGAAAACCGGGTGACCGGGTGGTCCTCATTCAACAGCAGCAGACGGTATGTCACATTCTCCTCCTTCGACAATGATGGGCGTTTGCAGTACGAGGCACGCCGTTTCTGAAATGTAAAGACGTTTTACATCTTGAAAGGCTTCAAAAAAAAAGATTCATCGTACATGCGGGCATTCGATTTAGGTTTTTTCGAAAGGGAGCGAGTGGTAGGTTGCGGATATGAATGCGTTGCGGATTGCATACCTGGAGCCGTTTTACGGGGGATCGCACAAACGGTTTGTCGACGGGCTCATCAGTTATTCTCGGCATAGCCTGGAGCTGTTTTCGCTTCCCGATCGGTTTTGGAAGTGGCGTACCCGCGGGGCCGCGCCGGCGTTTTACAACATGTTGAGTGTTCCTGAAGCGTACGACTTGATTGTGGCCTCTGATATGGTGAACCTGGCGGAGCTTCAGGGACTATGGAAAACAGAGGTGCCGCTGGTACAATACATGCACGAAAATCAGCTCACATATCCCCTCGAGGACGGCAGCGAACCCGATGCGAATTATGTGATGACAGATTTGCTGTCGATGCTTGCCGCCGACCGGGTGGTGTTTAACACGAATTTTCATCGAACCGCATTGCTTCAGGCGGCAGACGCGTTCGTCCTACGTCTACCCGATTTCAAGCCGGGTTGGATCGTCTCTCGACTGGCCGAAAAGAGCGAGGTGCTCTACCCTGGGGTTCAGTTGTCCGACCGTGTTGCGGCTGCTCGGGCGAACGAGCGCTCGCCACATGCGGGGCCGGTGCTACTGTGGAACCACCGTTGGGAGTACGACAAGCAACCGAACGTGTTTCTGGCGCTGCTGCGTTTGCTGCGGAAGCAGGGAACGCCGTTTCTGCTGCTGTTGCTGGGTGATCGCGCGACCGTCCCTCATTCAGATATGATCCGGATTGAGCAGGAGTTCCCATTGCAGATTGTTTTTTCCGGGTATGCTGAATCGTCAATTGCCTACGAACGGTGGCTGTCACGCGCAGATATCGCATTCAGCGCTGCAATCCAGGAGAATTTCGGGATCGCCGCGGTGGAGGCCATGTCGGCCGGGTGTGCGCCCTTGTTTCCCAGGCGTTTGGCCTATCCTGAGATCGTGCCTGCTTCCTGGCAGGAGCGGGGGTTGTACGATGGGTTGGAAGACGCCGCAGCGCGCATTGCTGCCTGGACACCGCTTGATGACAGCGAGCGAGGTGAACTACACCACCATTGCCGCCAGTTTTCGATGAATCATCTGGCGTCGCGATACGATGCCCTGTTCGAGAGAATGGCGGTGGGAAAAGCGGGGGCAAGGCGTAGGTGAAAGCGCGTTACATTTTGTAAACGTACATTACCTTTTTATCCATTTTGAACATCGGTCTATTCGACCATTCCTTTTGAAAAATCGGTTGTTTTTTGGATGATATGACATTTTTGGACGATTGGATCGCTCCGTGCATCGCATGGCTCGCAGAGCAGATGAAAGGAGCGTGCGATGAAAATGAGTATTGCCATGGTTCTCGGTCTTGGCGTTGCTGCGGCGGTCTGGTCGGTTGCGGTGACCGCAGAAAATCAAGATGAGGAAGTCGTTCAACAAGTGTCCGGTGTTTCGATACTCTATATGTACGAAGCGGTACAGTACAGCGGGCAAGCGGTCGCTGAGGGTTTAGAGGAAGTCGCTGCGAATGCGGTGCGTCCGTCGGTTCATCTGACTGACGCCCAACGCTTCATGTTGAATTGCCCGGTGGCGGATACGTTCGTGTTTCCGGTGGGGGCACCCGATGCCGGAGGATATTACGATGCACAACCGTTCGGGAAGAATTTTCATCTGGGAGAAGACTGGAACGGTGTGGGCGGCGGAGACAGCGATTTGGGAGATCCGATTTACGCAGTGGCGAACGGCGTGGTATTTTTTACCGAAGATATTCAACTGGGGTGGGGAAACGTCGTACGCATTTTACACAACATCGGCAGTAAAGAGGCTCCGGAGTATATCGATTCGCTGTACGCCCATTTAATCGACGTGTATGTGAGACCGGGAGCGATGGTAAAAAAGGGCGATCCCATCGGCACCATGGGAAACTGCGACGGATTGTATGCGGCGCACTTGCATTTTGAGATGCGGCATAAGGCCTTCATGCCAATCGGCGGCGCCTACAGTGTGAAAACGGACGGCTACTTGAACCCCACTTTGTTTTTAAAAGCGCATTCTCATACCCATGGAACAGCGGCGCAGTGAGGTGGCAACCCGCAGGTGTTGGGTTCAGAGGTTTCGGATGTGGGTCATGTCGCGTGCCCGTGTATTTGGTTCGTGATATCGGCGTCGGTACAGCTTGGTGAGCGTGGTGTAGGAGAAGAATGTTTTTATGGGGTTCAGCTTCAGGAGGTGATAAAAAAGATAGTACAGCACGATGAGAGCAGCAAAGGTGATCAACATGTTCAGCGGTTCTGTGAGCCATGTAGGGAGAGGGAACGGGATACGGGACATCGCCGGAATTCTGCTTGCGAGTTGCTGCGCAATCCAGTCTGACGAAATCCATGATGTGAGGTATGCCGTGACAACCGCCCAGCTGTGACTCGCCTGGACGGATTTGTGTCTGCAAAACCCCATGCAACGCATGCATGCTTCGCAGCGGTGACTCCACAATAGCCGCATCGGCTTTTTATTTTTTATCTCGATGGCGCCCCGTGGACAGTGTCGGGCACATGCGCCGCACTGTTTGCATGTGGTATCGGCGAACATCACCTTGGCCATGAATACCCGGCTGACGACTAGGTATAAAAGCGGCAGCGCGGGGTACAATGCGAAGGGAATGCACCAGATTAGTTCCCAAAGCAGATTTCGCATGGAAAAAAAGCGCTTGTTTGAAAATATGGCATATTCGAGACGCTGGTGGTTGCGTGTTCTGGTACGGAGTACCCTGTCGGCGCTGGATTTGGTAACTCCCCAGTGAATATTCAGCACATTGCAGGGCATGTCGATGCCGATACCGCCGCGAATGTTGTATCCTTTCAGCAGCAGAATCAGCAAAGGAAAGAAAAGACTGAGGCCGCTGCCGCCGGGAATCACCACTGGACCTATCGGTATTCCGCCGCGGGTGGAAACGACCACTCCGTGGGCCCCTTGTCCTCGCGGCAGTTTGAATACTAAAAAGTGAATCATCGACCACGGAGGCATCAGTCCATGGGCCGGATGATAAATACCCACCAACTGCGTGTTTCCCCTTTCAAGGTGCGCCTCCGCCGCCAACTCAACCGGAACTATTTGTGTGCGTGCACCATTGGATTTAGCTCGGGTGGCCATCCAGGAAGCGGCGCGAAATGAATTGCCGGTGCCGGACACGAAAAAAAACGTTGCATTCTGATAGGTCATACAGGCGTGCTTTCACGATTTGACTTATTTGGCAAATCCTTTTTGAACCAATACTTTTTGCACTTTTGAAAGCAGTTCCATGGGTCGAAGCGGTTTCAGCACAAAGCCGTCGATGCGAAGACGTTTGTACGCTGCATCATCAAGTTGGCCGGAGTATCCGCTGCACAGCAGAAATCCAACCTGTGTGTTGATTTTGCGAATCTCTTCGGCGAGTTCGTCACCGGTAAGTTCCGGCATGGTGAAGTCCGAAATGACCAACTGCCACTTTCTCGGGGTCTGTTTGAACGCACGCAGGGCGTCCCGGCTGTCGTGAAACAGTGTGACGTCGTACCCGGCGTTTTCCAGTATTTCCTTCAGATAGGTGCCTACCATGTCTTCATCATCCACCACCATCAGTGTTCCACCCAGATTTTCATACGAGAGCCGCGGGGGGTCTTCGGTATCGACCGATTCGTGTGCGCCGGGTAGCTGAACTGTAAACACCGTGCCTTCGTTCGCCTTACTTTGAACAGTAATTGTTCCTCCGATTTCACGGACGATACCCTCCACCACCGAGAGCCCGAGTCCGGTGCCGATACCTTCTTTTTTCGTAGTGTAATACGGCTCGAAAATGCGTTGCTGCTGGGCTGCTGTCATGCCTTTTCCGGTATCGTGGACACGCAGTTCAATCCAGTGGCTGTAAACCGTGTCGTCCGGGTCCGGGGGCTCAATTTCATTCAGAGAAATCGACACCGTTCCGGGGTGGTCTTCAAGCGCCTGATAGGCATTGGTGATGAGGTTGAGACAGATCCGATGAATCTGGGATGCGGTAGAGATGACCGGGGCGCATGAAACAATCCGAGTTTGCAACGTTGCAGAGCGGGGCAGCACTTCACGCACCAGCTCCAGCACCTCCTTTAGCACATGGTGAACGAAGACCGGGTGTGCCGATTCTGTCTCCCGTTTGGCGCGGCTGAAGGAAAGTATCTGTTTCACAATATCTCTGGCGCGTTCCGCAGCGTGAAGAATCTTATTGGCTGATTCGTATTCTTTGGTGTTTTTTTCAAAAGAGTCCAACAGTAAATCGGAGTATCCGAGAATCGGCACAAGAATATTGTTGAAGTCGTGGGCGATACCACCGGCGAGTGTTCCGAGGGATTCCATTTTTTGCGCCTGTTGGAGTCGAAGAGTGATAGATGCTTTTTCTTCTTCGAGTTTGTTTCGTTCGGTCATATCACGCGCCACACTCAGTACATGCGGTACATTGTTGTACGCAGTGATCCGGGCGTTCACTTCGACTGGAACTTTGGTTTTATCCATCGCCAGGAGCGTGGATTCGAACGTGGCGGCTTGATTGTTCCGCAACGTTTCCATGTGAATCTCAAGCTGCGTCGCGGTCTGTTCGTCCATGATGTCTGAGAGGTGCATGGTGGAAATGTCTGATTTCTGAAACCCTAGTTTGTGCAGGGCGGTTCGGTTCATGTATTTGATTCGGCCGTCAAAATCGTGCAAACAAACCACATCACTCACGGTGTCCAGCAGCGTGGCTTTGAGCTGATTTTCGACTTGCACCTTGTTTAAATCCTGCTTGGAAATGTCGTTGCGAATGGTGTAGAGCGAAAACAACGCGAGCGGGAAAATGAGGATTTCCATATAGCCTTCATATTGCTCCACAAATCCGCTCACCCCGGCGCTGCGCATAAAATTGAACAGCGCAATGATGGCGAGCAGACCGATGAATGATGCGACGATAAAAGCGGTGACGCGATGAAATACGTTTGTTTTTAACAGGGTGATGGCAACGGTTGCCGATGCGAAAAAGATGAACGCACAACATTGCAGGCTGGCAACAAGCGCATTCATTTCGTGGATACTCCTTTGTGGAGACGATGCACCGCCAATAAAAAGACGGCGCCGGACACCGCAAAAAAGAAGTGCTCCAGCACATTGCATAAATCGTGTTGATAGACACCTTCCAGATTGGTGAAAAAATATGAAACGGTCAGAAAGACAATTGAAATTCGAAACTCGGTCATTCCGGGGATGCGGATTTTTTTAGAAACCGGAAAAATGATCAGCAGCGCGACGCAGCCGAGAATAAATGTCAGAATTTCGTTTTCTTCAAACATTTGTGTTTTTTTCATTCGCTTGAGTGTTCTTATCACAGTGTACCCTATGTTGTGGCGGATACCAATTGACCACTCGCTTTTTCAGGTGATACATCGATGCGTATGAATTGTTTTGTTCATATGTCGGATTTCGGTCGGCGCAGTGCGACACCCTCGCCGGTGAATCAGATGATGGCGCAATTTGCCGCTGATTTTCGCGACGGCACAGATGTAAATCTGGGAGTGGGGTACATTAACGAACGTACCATTCCGGTAAAAAAAATTCAGGAAAGCCTGACTGCGCTGCTGTCGGAGCCTGAGCGCTTTCGATTGCCCTTCAACTACGGCGGCCCGGCGGGAACGGAAAATCTGACTTCGGCGATTCGCTCGTATCTGTGCAGCGGCTCGTTCGGGCTTTCGTCGGCGGTTCTCGATAAAAAACAGCTGATTGTCGGGCCGTCAGGGGCCACCAGCCTGCTCGACAGTATCGCGCAGATACTGCCGCGGGGAATTGTGATTACGTCTGACCCCATGTATTACATTTATTGTGAAACCTTGTCCCGCCGCGGTTTCGAAGTGGTCGCCGTCCCCGAAGACGCGAACGGTATTCGCTTGGATTTGCTGGAAAGCAAGCTGTTGTCGCTGAAAACGCGCGTCAGTGAAATTCAGTTTTTTTATGTGGTCACTGTCAATAATCCCAGTTGTACGATTCTTGCTAATGAACGTCGATATGAGCTGCTGCGTCTGGTGACCGCACTTTCCCACATGCAGCGACGGGTGATTCCGCTGATATTCGATCGGGCCTACGAAGACTTGATACACGACCCCCGAACTCCGGCGCCGTTGTCGATGCTGCCGTACGACGACCTGGGTGTGGTGCACGAAATCGGAACCTTGTCAAAAGTGCTGGCTCCCGCACTTCGCATCGGATATCTCGCGGCAGCCCCTTCCCCGTTTTTAAATGCGTTGGTGCAGCGAACATCTGATATGGGATTCAGCGCTCCGGTAATAACCCAGGAACTGGCGGCCGTGCTGATGGAGCGACACCTGGATGAACAGCTGCGCGCCGTGAATGCCGGGTATCGCGAGAAAGGGCGCGCGGTGAAAAAAATGATAGAAGTGGAGCTCGGTCATGTACTGTCGCATCTGGAAGGAGGCCGAGCCGGGTTTTACTACTACGCTACATTCTCGGATGTTGAAACCGGCCCCATATCGCCCTTTTTTGCCTACTGCACACGCACGACCGGTGATCATCGTATTGACGGTGCTCCGTTGCATCGCAGAGTTATATATATTCCCGGCGAGTACTGCGTGCACCCGACCGGCGATCTGGTGAAACCGGGCAAGCGTCAGCTGCGGATTTCCTATGGGTTCGAGGAACTGGACCAGGTCGCGGCGGGGATTGCCGTTCTTCGTGAAGCGGCAAAATATGCCGTCGCCAATCCGTGTGGGTGAAGAAAGCGCACAAATCCATAGAAAATCTGGAAGAACGCTTGATTAGTATTTGTAATCGACGAAAAAAAGTAGTATAAGTTATATTGGAATATTGCAGTATTCCAATAATCGATTGCAATGATCGGGTGGTAAACGAGATGAGAGTTCACGTTTTTGCATTTGCTACAATGTTGTTGGCAACCGGAATTTCCCTGAACGCGTTCGCGGAAAGCGAGATCACCATCGATGGAGATGCGTCGGATTGGGCATCCAGCGATGCTCAGTGCGCATACACGGATCAGGACTCGGTCGGGTCTGATTATGTGGATGTCGTTAACATCTGCGCCGCGGATAGTTTTTCCACTGACGGCTACTTATACCTGCTGTTGGAGTTCGCCGAAGATTCTCAGAATAATCGGCTCAATACCGTTTGGCTCCTCAATGCGAATGTGTTTCTGTACGTGGATACGGATAACGACGGAGATGTGGATGTTGCGATTGATTTTATCAATGACTCGGCGGATGAAATTTGGGGCATTATTGATCTTCCGTATCTCGAAGTACGGATTGATTATGATTTGATCGATCCCGATGGTGATCGAACTTTTTCATTTTATGTGGGTACCACCTGGCGCAACAGTCCCGAAGATCGGGTGCCTTTCGAAGACGGAACCATGCTGAATTACTCGGTGGATCCGGACACAGGAGAACCCAGGGCGGTTCGCATGCTTGCGCAGCAGGCGATCTCGGATGAAAACGGTGTTGCGATTACCTGGGTGACAGCTTCGGAGCGCGCCAACGCCGGGTTCCATGTGTTTCGGCGCAATGAATCGGGAAAATGGACGCGGTTGACAGATATGCCGATTCCTGGGCAGGGTGATGCGGCCTACGGGAAACCTTACTCATTTCGGGATCCGCAGGGGCTGCCCGGTGACGTGTATCGAATCATGGATTTGGAGTTTACAGGGAAAACCCATTTGCAGCGTCCGTTTTCGGCGTCTGCACGGCAATCTGTGGTGGACAGTATTATTCCGAAAATGACCGCGCGGTTCGAGCGTCCATATCAGTTTGAGCAGCGGATTCGAAAATGGTTCGCAACTGCGGTCGGTTCCCGTAGTGTGCAAAACGGCGTCGGCGGAATGAAGTATCAGATTGATAGCGGTGGATTGTACTATCTTTCTGCGCAGTCGCTTTCGGAGTTGCAGCTGGAGCTGCATCGCACTGCGCTGTACGAGAATGGTGTGGCGTTGCCCGTGGTGACTGATCGGGACAGATTGTTTTTTATAGGTAATCCGCACACCGATCGGTATGCGGATTACAGTGTAGTTACAGCGCAAACCGGGAAAAGCACAAAGATGGGAAAACGTCGCGCGCGGGGGCGGTGCAATGAGTACCGCACCACGGCACGTCATACCGAAGTGATTGAAAAAGATGTTCGGTATTACATCAGTACACCTACGGATGATCCATTTTACTGGGCAACGGTTTACGACGGAATGACCGTGCCGTTGAACTTTGGATTGCCCGGGTTGGTCTCGGGGCCGGCAACCATCGCGGTTTCACTTGTGGGGTATGCGTCCGGCATGCACACGGCTTCTTTTTCGTTGAATGGACAAGCGTTGGGAATCTGGCAGTGGGAGGGGACCGACGAAGTGACTGCGACATTCTCCGCACCGGCAACCCAGCTGTCTTCGGATAACGAGTTGATAGTCGAATTGATTCCCGGCGCGGCGCCGGACATGCTTTCCATTGATCGTATTTCCGCCACGTATGAGCGTGAATTGGCGTTGCAGGATGGGCAACTGCGATTTGAGACGGTTCCCGGTCAGTGTGTGCGATTGTCGGGCGTAAACGATGATGCGATGGTGTTTGATGTGACCGATGCCGGTCGCCCGGTGCAATTGGTGGGAGCGCTGCGGGCGAACAATGCGTTATCTTTCAAGACCCCCCGCGGTCGTTCGGCGCGTGACAGCGTGAGAACATATCTGGTGGTGCAGAAAAACGCGGTCGAGGAACCGGTTCCGGATGAGCCGGTGCAGGATGTCGGTCCGCTGAAAAAAGATTTGAGTGCACCCTACTTGATGATCACTCACCCGTTGTTCGCGGAAGCGGCGAACAGGCTCGCCGCATATTACGCACCGGAAATGAAAACCGTCGTGGTCACCACCTCCGCGCTGTACGATTTGTACACAGGAGGGCGTCCACATCCCGATGCCATTAGACAGTTTTTGATTGATGCGGCGAAACGATGGCGTACGCCGCCCAGATACGTGTTGCTGATGGGCGGGGCCACGCTGGACAGCAACGATATTCTGGATACGGGAGATATTGATTACCTGCCCACTATTTTTTACCACACCAATCTGATGGGGTATGAAGCGGCGTCCGATGCCTCGTATACAATCGGCCTTCCCGACATGATGCTTGGTCGTCTGGCAGTTCGCAGTGCGGATGAAGCGACTCAATTGGTCGACAAGCTGATAAGCTGGTACGACACCCAGATGCCTGCGCCGTCCGGTGCGAGCGTTTTCATTGCCGACCGGGACGATGCGGGAGCGTATGGAGCATTTGAGCAGGCGGCGGAATTACAGATTGCTGCGTGCGGTTTCTGCAGCGATACTGCGGAGAGGTTGTACCTGAACCATGTGGAGAACCCGAAAAGCGTGTTGTTCGATATGCTGATGCAGGGAGTGGATTTTGTGAATTTTCACGGTCATGCATATATCAGCGGTTGGTCCAGTCCTCAAATCGCCAACAATACTTTCGCGGCGAAGCTGGATAATGAGCATCTGTTTTTTGTTCTTTCGTGGTCATGCTTCGATGGAATGTTCACCAGCCCCTGGGATGATGCGTTGACCTGGCAGTTTGTAAGTCAACCGAACGGGGGGGCATACGGTGCGTTGTCTACGTCGAGTCTGGCAGATCCTTCCTATGTGGAGGTTTATTCTCAATTGCTGACCGAGGCGCTGGCGGGGGGAGCCGAAACCATGGGTGAAGCGCTTCACGACGCGCGAAGGACGATGTCGCAGGACTTGAGCAAAGGGGCATTGGATACCATTTATACCTACAATTTACTTGCAGACCCCGCCGCCCCCAATCCCTGGGCACTGAAGTAGCGTCCGCTGTGAATTAGCGTTGGTTGTCCGACTTTATCTTGTTGCATTCAAATGCTTGTTCCGGCCGTTTTTGCGCCGGCTGATTTCGGCATTTTGCCATTCGTAAAATGATTTTCATTTATAGTTCTTGCGATGTCTGAGGGTGGCACAGAGGTTGCTGTGTGTCGCATTATGGATGTATATACATTAAAGAAAAGTGAACCGTTCTTTCCTGACCGCTGGCGAAAACTGTCAGATGCGCCGAGTGAAATTCGTGTTTGGGGCAATCTGCCCGTTTGTTCGCTGGTCGCGATTGTGGGAACGAGAAATGCCGACGCGCGGATGATGCGATTCACGGAGGATCTTTGTTCTAACCTGGTCAGACACGATTTCGGGATTGTTTCCGGTGGCGCGCTCGGAATTGACACCGCTGCACATCGCGGTGCGTTGGAGGGCGGCGGACGTACAATTGCAGTCCTGGGATCGGGATTTGAGCACATTTTTCCGCAGAAGAATCGAGGGCTGTTTGAAAAAATCGCAGAAAACGGTGCGGTGATTTCAGAACTTCCAGATTGTACTCCCCCGACCAAATGGACATTTCCCAGACGCAATCGGTTGGTTGCGGCGATGGCGTCTGCGGTGGTGGTTGTGCAGGCGCCGATTCGATCCGGCTCAATGATAACTGCACGAATTGCAAAGGAAATCGGTGTGCCTGTGGGTGCGGTGCCGGGTGGGCCGACGGAGTATCTGGCAAGCGGATGCAACCAATTGATTCGAGGTGGCGCCACGCTGGTAACCGGTGCGGAAGATGTGCTGAAAATGACGGAAAGCGATTCTTATTGTCAGCAACTTGACTTGCCTGGAACGGTGAAGCAGGTTATGGAGTCAACTAAGAAAGCGCCCGCCGGTCTTTCTTCGGTAGAACAACGGATATGGGATCAATTAAGCTTGGACTCGATCCACATTGATGATATTGCACTGAGGACCAAGCTGCCTGTACATGAGGTTAATGCCGCAGTGTTGAATTTGGAACTATCCGGTTTGATTGAAGATTTAGGCGGAAGGCGGTTTGTTCGAACATAATATATTGAGGAGAATCAGGTAGCGTATGTCGAAATCTCTAGTGATCGTTGAGTCCCCAGCGAAGGCTCGAACCATTCGTAAATATTTGGGTCCGTCGTATACCGTGAAGGCTTCACTGGGTCACGTGAAGGATCTGCCGAAGTCAAAAATGGGAGTGTCCGTTGACAAGGATTTTTGTCCGGAATACCGGATTATTCCCGGAAAGCGAAAGATTTTGAATGAGTTGGTCAAATCGGCCAAATCTTCAGATAACGTGTATCTCGCGCTCGACCCTGATCGCGAGGGAGAAGCGATTGCGTGGCATATTTACGAGGAACTCGATGCGCCCGAAGAAAAAGTGCATCGCGTACTTTTTAATGAAATTACCAAAAAGGGAATCACCGAAGGGTTGCATCATCCTCACCCGATTAATCTGAAGCGTTTTGAATCACAGCAGGCGCGTCGGATTCTGGACCGCCTGGTGGGATATGAAATCTCTCCCATTTTATGGAAGAAGGTCCGCCGTGGATTATCTGCCGGACGCGTGCAGTCGGTGGCATTGCGACTGGTGGTGGATCGGGAAGCCGAAATTGAGGCGTTTGATCCCAAAGAGTACTGGAAAATCGCTGCACAACTGGAGGCCGGTCTTCCGCCGCAGTTCATGGCTAAATACTACGGTAAAAACGGTAAAAAACATGAAGTCAGCGAAGGGGAAAGCGCTGCGACGATAAAGTCTGAATTGGAAGCATCGACATTCGTTGTTGATAAAATCGACCGTAAAGAGCGCCGTCGTACCGCGCCGCCGCCATTCATTACCAGTCGATTACAGCAGGAAATGGCCAGACGGTTTCGGTTTACGGCGAAACGTACGATGATGATTGCTCAGCAGCTGTATGAAGGTGTGGACGTCGGTGACGACGGGACGGTCGGTCTGATTACGTACATGAGAACGGACTCGGTTCGTCTCAGCGATGATTCCGTGACGGAAGCCAGAGCCTATATTGAAGAAACTTTTGGAAAGCCATTCGTACCTTCCAAACCGAATATTTTCAAAACAAAAAAATCAGCGCAGGATGCGCATGAGGCAATTCGACCGACATCAACCCAGTATCATCCGGATGTAGTCGGAAGGTATCTGTCCAGAGATCAGAAGAAACTGTACAAAGTGGTGTGGGAACGGTTTATTGCCTGTCAGATGAAGCCGGCCCTGTATGATCAGACCGTGGTGCATATCGGTGCCGGAGAGCATGCGCTTCGCGTGTCCGGTTCTGTATTGAAATTCGGCGGTTGGCTCGAAGCGATTGAAGGCAAGGATGCACCGCCTGCGAACGGCAAGAATCAGGACGACGACGACGCACCTACTGAGCTTCCGATGATGAACGAAGGTGATGTGCTGAAACTCGTTGGTGACGGTGTGGTTACAGAACAGAAATTCACCCAGCCGCCGCCGCGCTTCACCGAGGGAACGTTAATTCGGGAACTGGAGGAGCGAGGCATTGGTCGTCCGTCGACGTACGCGACCATTTTGTCTACCATTCAGGATCGGAGATATGTGGAGAAAGATGAAGGACGGCTGAAACCCTCAGAGCTGGGTGTGATTGTCACCGAACGTCTGGTGCTGCATTTTCCCCGGATTCTGGATGTGGATTTCACCGCATCGATGGAGGAATCGCTCGATAAAGTGGAAGACGGCAGTCAGGATTGGGTGAGATTGTTGGCCGATTTTTATGTTCCGTTTCAGGACGAAGTGAAAACCGCGTTGAAAAACATGAAAGATGTTCGCGAGTTGACAAAAGAGACCGACAAGGTATGTGAAAAATGCGGTGCCAAAATGGTTGAAAAATGGGGCCGGAACGGGCGGTTTCTGGCCTGTTCCGCATATCCCGAATGTCGCAATACGATGGAGGTTGAAGAAAAAACTGACGTCGCCCCGCTGGTTGTGGATGTGAAGTGTGAGCTGTGCGGCAAAGATATGGTGAAAAAGCGCGGACGATTCGGTGATTTTCTTGCCTGCAGCGGCTACCCGGATTGTAAAGCCACCCGCTCGATGCCGACGGGAATTGATTGTCCCAATAAAGATTGTAATGGAGAGCTGGTGGAACGTCGTACCAAGCGGGGAAGACTGTTTTACGGGTGCAGTGAATTCAACAAAAGCGGATGCAATTTTGTAGTTTGGGGAACTCCCGTGAAAGAGGAATGCCCCGAGTGCAATGCGAAATTCTTGGTTGCGGCGAACCGCAAAAAGGGCGGTCGCAATCTGAAATGCGTGACCGAGGGATGCACGTATACCAAAATTGACGGCACGGGCGCGTAGCGCGATACCTGAACGAACCGCACTTTATTCGATTCCCGCGTTTTTTTTCGATACTATTGTGAGATGACAGTGACTATCGACCAATCCGTGGATTTATACCTGGCGTACATGGCGTACGAAAAAAGAATGTCCCCAAAGACGGTGGATACCTACGGTGGCGTGCTGCGGGAATTTTTTCAGTTTTTATTTAATATAAAAGAAGTGGATTCTCCAATCGGGGTTGACCCGATGATGGTGCGTGCTTACCTTGGCGACCTGTACGGACGGAATGAGGCATCGAGCATTGCCAAAAAACTGGCGGCACTTAGAAGTTATTTTTCTTTTCTGAAACGCAAAGGTCTGATTGAGCAAAATCCCGCAATGCATATTAAAACGCCGAAAGTAAAAAAGAAGCTCCCGCATTTTGTTTCTGTAGATGAAGCGGTGCGCTTGGCGGAGAGCGGTTGGACGGATTCGGCGGAAGGGGTGCGAGACAAAGCGATTGTTGAGCTGCTGTACGGAAGTGGATTTCGTGTCAGTGAGTTGGTATCGTTGAATTTGGATTCCATAGAAACTGACGCGGCGCAGGTTCGCGTGATCGGTAAGGGAAACAAAGAGCGTATTGTTCCTGTCGGCCGGGCGGCGTTGCGGGCCGTGGCGGACTGGGTACCCTACCGCAGTCGGATTCTGAGAAAAGGAAAAACCGCCGATGCGCGGGCGTTGTTTATCAACCGCGACGGCGGACGTCTCAACGCCCGAACGGTGCAGCGGATGGTGAAACGGCGAGGTGTGGAAACGGGAACCCGGGAGTCGATGCATCCGCATGCGTTGCGGCATTCGTTTGCGACACATTTGCTGGACGGCGGCGCGGATTTGAGAATTATTCAGGAACTGCTTGGACACGCCAGTTTGTCCACCACCCAACGGTACACACATGTCAGCATCGAGGGATTGACGCGTGTGTATGATGACGCACATCCGTTTGCGAAACGCACCGGCAATGTGAAAAATCAGAAAGACGAGTATTGCGAATCGCATGGAGAGTAGAAATGACAGACGATACGAAAATTAGAAGCACGACAATTATAACGGTTCGTAAAGGCAACCAGGTGGCGGTGGCGGGGGACGGTCAGGTATCGATGGGGCAGACAGTGATGAAATTGTCTGCGAAAAAAGTGCGACATTTGGCTGGAGGCAGCGTGGTTGCCGGGTTTGCCGGTGCGACAGCCGATGCGTTTACGTTGTTCGGTCGATTGGAAGTAAAGCTTGAGGAGTTTAATAACAACCTGTTGCGTGCCGCGGTTGAGTTGGCGAAGGATTGGCGAACCGATAGAATGTTGCGTCGCCTGGAGGCGTTGTTAGTTGCAGTGGATAGCACCACTTCGCTGTTGATTAGCGGTACTGGGGATGTGATTGAACCCGAAGATGGCATTTTGGCAATCGGATCCGGTGGAAATTATGCGCAGGCCGCGGCGAGAGCGTTAATGAAGCATACGGAACTTTCTGCTGAAGAGATAGCGAAAGAAGCGTTGGATATTGCCGGTTCGATTTGTATCTATACCGGGGGAGAGGTGACCATTCAAACGTTGGAGGCGACTAAATAGATGGATATGCAACAACCAGAAAAGGGGCCCATTTCGGGAACGGCAATGACTCCGAAGGAGATAGTGGCGGAGCTGGATAAATACATCGTAGGACAACAGGGTGCCAAAAGAGCCGTGGCGATTGCACTGCGAAATAGATGGCGACGACAACAGGTTTCATCAGACCTGCGTGAGGAGATTTCGCCGAAAAATATTATTATGATCGGTGCGACAGGGGTTGGGAAAACTGAAATTGCGCGTCGCCTGGCGAAGCTTGCGCAGGCGCCGTTTGTGAAGGTTGAGGCGTCTAAATTTACGGAAGTGGGTTACGTCGGGCGCGACGTGGATTCTATTGTTCGGGATTTGGTGGAAGCGTCTGTTTCTTTGGTGAAGAAAGAAGAAGAAGAACGGGTTGCAACCAAAGCCGAACAGATGGCCAAAGAGAAAGTTCTTGAAAAGATTCTGTCCGAAGAAACCGCGGTAGCCAAGCCCATGGCGCCGTATGAATTGCCCGACCCCAATGCCAAGCTTCCGAATATGGATGAGTTGCGCAAGCGACTGGATGCGGGGGAGTTTGACGATCGCTACGTAGAGATGGAGGTGCCCGACACGGCGATGCCGATGGTTGAGGTATTCAATATGGCCGGGCTGGATGAAGTGAACCTGAAAGACATGTTTCAGAGCATGCCCGGTTTTCGGGGCCGCAAGAAAAGTCGCAAGCTGAAGGTGAAAGAAGCGCTTGAAATATATCAGTCCATGGAGTCTGAAAAGCTGATAGATATGGATGCGGTGCAGCACGAAGGGCGGGTGCGTGCAGAGCAGAGCGGTATTGTATTTATTGATGAGATAGACAAAGTGGTGGCTAAAAGTCGTGGGGGGTCCGGTCAGGGTCCGGATGTGTCTCGCGAAGGTGTGCAACGGGATTTGCTTCCGCTGGTGGAAGGCTCCACGGTGAATACGAAGTATGGTCCGGTGAAAACCGATCATATGTTGTTTATCGCCGCCGGTGCGTTTCACGTGAGTAAACCATCTGACATGGTGCCCGAATTACAAGGTCGGTTTCCCATTCGAGTGGAACTGAATTCCCTCGGTGCAGCGGAGTTTGTTCGAATTTTAACCGAGCCGAAGAATGCGTTGATAAAACAGTATATGGCGCTGATGAAAACTGAAAATGTGACACTTGAGTTCAAGGAAGATTCCATAAAGGCACTTGCGGAAATGGCTGCGTCTGCCAACAGCGCGCTCGAAAATATCGGTGCCAGACGATTGCACACGATTATGGAAAAATTGCTCGATGAAATATCTTTTTCTGCATCGGAAATGAGTGGTCAGCACGTGCAGATAGATGCTGATAAGGTGAAACGCGCGCTGAGCGATGTTTTGAAAAACGAGGATTTGTCCCGTTTTGTGCTCTGAAATTTTCAGCTGAATGTAATTCTCTCCATTTATTCTAATTCGTCCATTTTGTATTCCCCTGCTCGCGGAAACGAATGGTTCCAAGGGCGATTTATTGCGTTTCCTTATATGATATTAATTTAAAATAGCTGTGTAATCTTGCGTATTTTGTATTATGCTAGAAACTCATGTTGATACGGAATCCAGAAGCGAAGGCAACGAAATGGGTTATTTGCCAGAATTAGACATGGTACCGATGCCTGGTGCAACACCGGCGAGAGGCGAGTCGGTCAGTGTGGTTGAAAATCTGATGTTGGGTCTGGTGGACGGCAAACTTACCGTGGCACAGATTGGTGAGGCGTGTGGGGTTGATCATCCGCTCGCGCAGCGAATAATGAGTAAGTTACAGACTGCAGGATGTGTGAAATTCAACGTCGGCGGGGAATATGACGTTGCAGCGAGTGGGGTTACAGCGGCGGAGGACGCTGTGGAACAGCTGTATTTACAGCTCGAAAAGATGAATTATTATGAAATGTTAGGAGTTTCGCCGTTGGCGGACAGGGTAACCATTCGCAATGCTTACTTCGCACTTTCAAAAAAATATCATCCGGATACCCAATTCAGCGCGGATAATATTCATGTCAAACAGAAATTGAGCCGTATTTTTGACCGCATCACCATCGCGTACGAAACCCTTGCCGGAAAATCAAAGAGGCAGCAATACGATGAAACGATTGCGGATCAGATTGAGATGTGGAAGCTGGAAAACCAGTTGAAACAAGCAGCCAGGCAGACGACGAATACGGCGAGCCAAGAGTCAGCTGGCGGTTCTGTCGCTGAATCGAGAGTGGGTGAGACGCGAACCTCTCAGCCATCCGGTGCACGCTCTGCTTCTTCGGGGGGGCGTCCGACGCCGGATCCCGCTCGGACGTCTTATCGGCGTACGCCTGTTCAGGACAACGTTTCAGTCGGCGCGGGTGCGCGGATTTCTCGGATTCCGATTACCCGAACGTCGTATACGGCGCAGTCGACCACGGAGTCGATACCCGATGGAACCCCCTCCCAGGTTTTCGGACGAACGTCGTCGGCTGCCGCAAGGGCGGTGACTTCTTCTGTTCCGGTGGGCGGTTCCACCAGCATGACGCCGGAGGAGCGGGAGCAAAGACGGCAGAAATGGAAACGAGACCGGTTAAAAAAAGCGCTTGGGTCGACTGGTGTTTCACCTTCCGGTATACGCACGAGTGCCACAACGGCGGCGCAGTCTGACAGTCGGTTGCTGGAGCATGCGCGTATTGCGATTGAACACCAGGAATTTGATCACGCCGTGCAGTATTTGCAGGAGGTATTGCGACGGGACGGGGAAAATTCGGCGGCAAGTATATTGTTGCATAAGGCGCAATCTGGTAGGGTAAATGCACAAGTAAATAATTTGATTCGACAAGGGCGCTTTGAGCAGAGTCGGGGAAATGCAAATAATGCGCTGGAACTTTACGAAAGAGCCCTTAAACTAGATAGTAGACACATTGAGGCGATGCATCATGTGGCCGGCGCGTTGCTGGATACCGGGAAAGATTGGTCCCGTGCGCTGAAGCTGAGCCGGGACGTTGTCGGCAAAGGGGGGAATCGCGCGAGTCACTTTGCGGTATTGGCAGAATTACTCGCCAAGAAGGGCGAAGTGGCGAAAGCCATAGAGATGATGAATCGCGCTGCGGATATGGCGCCTGACAACAAAGAGTATAAGAAGCGACTGAAAGCAATGAAGAAATAGCGAAGAATGCAGCAAAGGAACAGTTTATGGGAAAAGTAATCGGGATAGATTTAGGTACAACGAATTCGTGCGTTGCGGTCGTTGAGGGGGATACGCCTACGGTGATTCCGAATCGGGGAGGGTACAAGACAACGCCGTCGATGGTTGCGATTACCGAAGCAGAGAAGCGACTGGTTGGACATATAGCGAAGCGTCAGGCTATCACGAACGCAGAAAATACCGTGTATGCGGCCAAGCGACTGATTGGTCGGAACTGGGAGTCTGCACCGGTCATGGCGGCGAAAGAATCGGCGCCATACAAAGTGGTTGAAGGCCCCCACGACGACGTGCGAATTGATTTGAGAGGCAAACTGTATTCTGTTCCTGAAATTGCGGCGATGATTTTGGTGGAAATGAAAGTAATCGCTGAAGACTACCTCGGTGAACCGGTTGAACAGGCGGTTGTGACGGTGCCGGCGTATTTCAATGATAATCAGCGTCAGGCAACGCGGGATGCCGGAACCATTGCCGGTTTGGAAGTCATTCGTATTATCAACGAGCCGACGTCAGCTGCGCTGTCATACGGATTCGGAAAAAAAATGGATAGACTGGTGGCCGTGTATGATCTGGGTGGGGGTACATTTGATATTTCCGTTCTGGAAATCGGTTCTGATGAAGTTTTCAAGGTGATTTCCACTGCGGGGGATACCTTTCTCGGTGGTGAGGATTTCGATACACGCATTATGGATTGGTTGGTGCAGGGGTTTCTGGATGAGCACAATGTCGATTTGCGCAAAGACCGCATGGCGCTGCAGCGATTGAAGGACGCCGCGGAAAAAGCGAAAATTGAGTTGTCCAGTCAGACAGAAGCCGAGATTAATCTACCGTTTATTATCTCGGTGGGTCAGAATGAGGCACTGCATCTGCAGCGAACCCTTCGTCGGGATATTCTTGAGGATTTGTGTGAGGATTTGATTTCGCGAACCATTGATATTTGCCAGGCGACAATCAATGAAGCGGATTTGGACGCTGGTGACGTGGAGGAAGTGATTCTGGTGGGTGGAATGACGCGTATGCCCATGGTTCAACAACGGGTTGGAGAATTCTTTCAGCGGGAACCGTGCAAGGGTGTTCACCCTGATGAAGTGGTGGCACTGGGGGCAGCGATTCAGGCAACGGCATTGACCGATGAGGCTAGCGACATGTTGCTGCTCGACGTTACGCCGCACACGCTCGGAATTATGATTGCCGGTGGGCATTTTGAAGGTCTGATACCACAGAATTCTACTGTACCGACATCCCGTTCCAAAATTTTCACGACAGTGCGCGATGATCAGACCGCTGTGAAGATTCTGGTGTTCCAGGGTGAGGATGAGCGGGCGGAGAAAAATGAGGCGCTGGGAGAATTTGTGTTGACCGGTCTTCGCAAAGCACCCAAAGGGCAGGTGGAAATTGAAGTTATTTTCGATATCAACGCCGACGGTATTGTCAGTGTTTCCGCCAAGGACCTGGAAACCGGAATGAAGCAATCCATCACGGTAACCGCGTCATCGGGATTGACCGAGGATGAAATTCGGAAAATGGCGGAGGAGAGTTCAGACTATATGGTGGATCGCCGCGCTTCTGAAGAATTTGAAGCGGCGCGTCAGGAAGCGGAACGACTGATTCGGGAGCTGGATCGCATGTACGTGAAGGTGGAGAAGATGGTCACCGGCTCTGAATTTGGCAATGAAGCGTTGTTGAAGGCTCGTGACCTGATTAATTCGGCAAAAACAGCAATTTCGGACAAAAATTTGGAAAAAGTGAACGATTCGATAGAAACTCTTAAAAGAACGCAGCGAATGTTTAAAGGCGTTTTGGCCAAATAGTCGCGAATTGCAAAAAGCGAGAGTACCAGCCGAATGACTGGAGATGAAAAGAAAGAGAATAGATGGGCCAAGGTATTGGATGACGCCGGATTGTTGGACGACGTCGATGATGCCTGGGAACTGCCGGTGGGAGACAGCCTGAGTAATGGCGCCACCATTGAGGTTCGTTCCAGTATGGCCTTGCCGCCCTCCATTTCGATTGAGTCCAAGCACAATTTGGATCATTATCGTTCCCGGGACGAAGAAACGCAAAAAGTTATCACGGTGATGAGCACCGATTCCTCCGGTAAGGAAGAGGACACCGTTCGCGTTTCTTACGCCGATAAACGGGCGAGCGACAGAAACTTGAAACAGGAACGTATCAGTAAGATGCCGCTGTCTCCGGTGCGCCGTTCCGAGGAGCCGAGGCACACACCGATAGAGTCATTGCCCAGGACAGATACAAATCCCGGTCAGTTTGCAAAACATTCACTGGGGGTCGATTCCGACGGGGAGTTCCAGCCGAAGTATGCTGCGACAATTGATGATAATGTGGGCTGGGATACGTTGATGGACGATGACCGTCCTACCATCGAAGTTCCGAGTTATTCTCAACGTCCGATTTCCTCCAGACCGGTGCAATCGAAGAATCCGAGCCGCAGTGCGGAATTCGGCGGCAGACGACCGGTTACGGATGTGCCTTCTGCACAGGCCACCATGCCTCAGACCCCGAGTCTGGTTGATGCGGTGTCGCGGATGCAAGAAGCATCTGATGAGTCTCATGAACGGTTTGTTAATATCAGGGGAGCGCGGATTTCAGTGCAGGACGGGCATTCTTCGCAGCCGCCGTTTGAAACAGATGCCGGTTCAATAGTTGATATGCCCATTTCTGAAGCACCGGAGCCGATTGAACTGGCACCGCCGAGCCTGCGCGTGCAGGTGGCTGAAAAATACGAGATGGGTGATTTTTCAGGTGCGCTCGATGTTGCCGAACAGATTTTGGAAGGAGATCCGAACAACATTGATGCCGCTCAGTATCGAAAAAGCTGCCGAGATAGACTTCTGAAGATGTATGAATCTCGGCTCGGCGATATGGAGCGGGTGCCCAGACTGCTGGTGTCAGAACACGAACTGATGTGGCGCAATCTCGATGCCTCTGCCGGATTTGTTCTTTCGCGAATTGATGGAATCAGCTCTTACGACGACATTATTGATATATCCGGTATGCCTCGGTTTGAGACCTGTCGAATACTTGAACAATTGCTTTCAGACGGCTTGATTGAGTAGCGTAGCGTCGCCGATTTCTATACATAGCGATTCACGATGGACGATACACTGCTCAGATAGCCGGTGCCGAACAGGTTGACGTGATTCAGCATGTGGTAGAGGTTGTACAGATCCATGCGTTCGGCCCAGTCTTTTTCGAGCGGCCATGTTTCATTGTAGGCGCTGTAAAAGCGTTCACCGAAACGACCGAACAGCATTGTCATTGCAATTTCCGCTTCCCGGTGTCCAAAATACGTTGCCGGGTCGATGATGACAGGTTCGCCGTTGGGCCCGACCATGGCGTTGCCTGTCCATAAATCACCGTGAATAATGGATGGTCCGCCTTCCGGCTCGGCGATAAATAAAGACAGGTGTTCCATTAAATACATCAGTTTATTTTGAATTCCCATTGGCAGGAGTTGTTGGGCCCAGCGCATCTGAGGCGCTAATCGCATTTCCGCGAAAAAGGTGACCCAGTTGTTTTGCAGGGCATTAATCTGCGGTGTCGCGCCGATGTAGTTGTCAATTTCAAATCCAAAGCGGTCGTGTCTGACGGTACGGTGAAGATGCGCGAGTTGCGCGCCGAAGCGTTCCCAATAGTCTGGTAGACGCGTTCCTGAAGATATATATTCGATTAGCAGATATTGGTGCGTCTGATCTTCGAATGCGCAAATCGGTGTCGGAACCTTCGGTCCACCTGCGCTGTGGAGACGTTGCAGCCCGATGAGTTCAGCCTGAAACATGTCCTTTGGGGAGAGAGTGTTCTTTTTCAGAAATAGTTTTTCGTTGTTACTTAGTGTTATCACAGCCGTATCGTTAATACATCCGCCGGAAACACTCCGAGAATCTTTTACGCTCACGGTCGGTCCGTACAAGCGCTTTATTTGGTTTTGCAGTTCCCCCATGGCGTTCCCTGGTTATGCACCCTGTCCTGTCAGGGTGCGGAGCAGGTGGCCGGCGGTGCGGTGAACAATCTGAAACACATTTTCAAACCCGGCTGCACCGCCGTAGTACGGATCAGGCACTTCCGCACCGTTTCCGCCCTCCGGGTCATAGTCGCGAAACAGTTGAATTTTGTTCAATTGTTCCGGTGACGCGGCCAACCGCCGAATGTTCGACAAATTCTCGTTGTCCATTGCCAGAATCAAGTCGTAGTGGTCAAGGTCAGACGGTTTCAATTGTCTGGCGCGATGCGTCATTTTCACCCCATGTTCGGATGCAGTGGCCCTCATTCGGGCATCGGGCAGTTCACCCACATGATACGCGGTGGTCCCGGATGATTCGATTTTGAAATTTGTCAGGCCGGCTTCCTGAACCAATGATTCAAAGACCGCGTGCGCAAGTGGTGAACGGCAGATGTTGCCGAGGCATACAAACATGATTTTTGTTTCTTCAGTCATGACCAGTCTCCATTCGGATTATTGTGTTGTGCAAAAAGCGTACAAGGCGTCAGCCATGATTCGATATCCGTCGTCATTCGGATGGACACCATCCGGAAAGTAAAATGCACGGAGCGATGATGTGTGTTGAAGCCAATATGCAGAGATGTCCACCATCGGAACATGATAGCGCTCTGCGACGATTTTCATCGCATCATAGTACTCGTTGATACGCTGCTGGTCTCGTTCGAGTAGTAATGGCCCCGAAGAAATGAACAGGGGGAGCGCACTGTCGCGCAGACATTTTCGCGCGATGGCGCCGAGAGAAGTGGAATATTCCGACAAGGGAACACCGGCGTATAGATCATTGATGCCGAATTGAACAATCACGATATTCGGTTCGTGCCGCAGCAGCAGGTCCGATATGCGTCGCTGGCCCCCTGCGGCGGTATCTCCGCACACACCGTCGTTGTAACCGTCAATTGTAACGCCGCAATAGTCCACTCGAAGTTTTGAGATGAATAAATCGAAGTAACTGAAAGATGCTTCCCAACCGTAGGTCAGTGAATCTCCGAGCGCCACAATTCGCACGGGAAGACCACTTCGTAATTTTTCGAAGAATGGGGCGAGATATGCGCCGGCAGTTTGGGGAGTATCGGTCAAAGAAAACTCCTGTTTCAATATGGCGTTGCTATCCTTGAAGCAATTTCACCAGAACCGCTTTTTGCGCGTGAAGTCGGTTTTCAGCCTCATCGAACACCACGGTATTGGGGAGGTCCATCACATCCGCAGTTATTTCTCGACCGCGTTCCGCCGGTAGACAATGCATCACCAGAACATCTTTTTTGGCTGCATTGACTACATCCATATTCACCTGGAACGGTTGCAGCTGCCCAATTTTCGTGTCGATTTGGTCTTTGGCCCCCATGGATGCCCACACATCGGTGTAAATCACGTCAGCGTCTTTGACTGCTTCAACGGCGTTGTGGTGAACACTTACTTTTGAAATACCAGAATTTCTGGTTTCCTGCAGAATGTCTGCATCTGGGAGCGTATCGGGCGAGGTACCGATACTCAGATGCATGGGAATTCGCTGTGCCGTGCGCAACCACGAGTTGGTCATGTTGTTGCCGTCTCCAAGATAGGTGACTTTTAAATCTTTCAAGTGGCCGCGTTTTTCCAGTATGGTCTGCATATCTGCCATAAGTTGACAGGGGTGCAGCAGGTCCGTCAGCATGTTCACGACAGGAACCTCTGCGTGATAGGCCAATTCCTCTACGTCTTTGTGAGAATACGTGCGGATACAGATGACCGAAAAATAACGACTCATTACTTTAGCCACATCGTGAATGGTTTCGCGTTTTCCGAGTTCAATTTCCTGATTGGTGATGTACACCGAGCTTCCGCCCAACTGTTGAAACCCGACTTCGAAGGAGCAACGGGTACGCAGTGACTGCTTATGAAAAATCAATGCACCCACACCACCTTTTAAAAAGTTCTGGTGTTCGCCCCGTTTGGTTTTTTCTTTCAGTTCAATCGCCAGCTGCAGCGTATCCATCACTTCGTCAGCGGTGAAGTCGGTAACAGTCAGAAAATCTTTTTTCATTGCGAATTACTCCTCAGCAGATTCAATTATTTCGATGGCTTCCTGGGCCAGCATGCCGATGGTTACGGGTTGATCATCATTTTCATCATCATCATCAACTTCAACCTGTCGCGTATCGTCCAGCAGTTTTTTCAAGCTGGGAATGGAATCTTCGTCACTGACGGATGCGCACGCTTCGATAGCCGCATACACGATTTCGGTGTCTTCGACTTCCAGGAACTTGTGAATGTATTCTGTGACGCCCGGATCATCAATCCACGCCAAAATGAACGGCATTTCGAGGGCGGCTTTTCCCTTGTGGGTCAACGCGTAGTCCACTGCCGCGGAAATCGACGCGACCCCGTCTTCGGTACCCAGTGAAATAATGGCTTCGCCGAACAGATGGCGTACATCTTCATTTTCGTGGGAAAGGGCTTTGGCCAACTGCTCTGGGCCGTCTTCCAGCGTACAAATCATTTCAGCCACTCGGATCATCGGAATCGGAACCGAGTCGTTTGGTCCGGTTTCGCTCAATAGTTTGGATGCGAGCTCAACCAGCGCGGACTGTTTGTCAGTTTCAGGTTGGGCGTCAAAATCGTCTTGCATGGTCATGATTTTGGCATCCAACGCAAGAATTTCGGACAGAATTTTTGAAGCATTCATTGATTTGCACTCCTTATTGTTACAACGATTTGTTGTATATTCGGTACCGTAATGTAGCAGAGGCGTATATTATTTGCGAGAAGGAATTCGTGCTAAATTGATGACACAAATTGACCGTTACATGTTGAAGAGATTGTTCGTCTGGATACTTGTATCGCAAACGATCGCTTCCTTCCTGTTCATTGTAACGCAAGTGTCCCGCCTGGCACCGTTGTTTGCCGGAACGGAGGATTTTCTCGGCGTGTGCATGGCATTGATGTGGGTACAAGTGCCTGTATGGGGGTGGGCGCTGGGGCCGGCGACCGCTATTGCCATATTCAGCGTAGCGGGTGCAATGGCACAGCGGGGAGAGCTAGTGGCGACGGACAGCGTCGGAATTTCGAGAAAACGGCTGCTGCGCTGGCCGGTTCTGATGACATGCGCGATATTGGGTATATCCACGTGGATATGGGGTAGTGCGGCCCCGCAAGCGCAGCAGCAGTTGCGGCAATGGGTGAGTCAATCGCTTTCCGGCGCAATGGTGGCGGCCATACTGCCGGGGCAGATGGTTTCTCCGATGGAAAATGTCACCATGTATGTGGACAGCAAATTATCGCCGGGGGAATTTCAGGGGGTTGTATTCAGCCGCACATCGTTCGGCCAGACATATCTGGTCGCGGCGCAAACCGCGTTGGTAAACGTGTCGGCAGACGCCGCAGTCGTGCGAATTTTGTTGCGGAATGGCGATCTGTTTCATTTGTCTCAAGGTGACGATGCAACGGTTCTTCATTTCGGCTCGCTGGCAATTGAGGTGTCGGTTCGAAATGAAATTCGTTCAAAAATGGATTTTCTGCCCGATGTGATGGCCATGTCGTCAACTCAACTGATTCAGCGTGTTTTTTGCGGAAGCAGCAAACGTTTTGAGCAGTTCGAACTGTTCAGACGGGCGGCGAAGCCGATGGAGTTCGGGCTGCTGGCGTTGATTGCATTCATTTTTGCATTCAGCAGACAGCGCAAGACCCGTACCGCCGGCTTTGCCGCGGTACTGATTCTGTTTTCAGCCACATATTTGGCCGCTCGGGGAGGAGAGGTTGCCATGCAGCATGGAATACTGCCGCCCTTTTTTTCAGCGTTTATGAGTAGCTTGATTTTGATATTGGGGGGGCTCTTCTGGCGAGGATTGCGTCGTTTGAAAAACAAGTGAAGTGGTGATTGTGATTCCTTTCGATTTCGTGTAGTAATTCGTAATATTATCGAGGTCGCATGAACTATGTGATTGTACGGAGGATATTATGTCTCAATTTCCGCTTGTCGGCATTCCGTTTTTTTCGCCTGGATTACCGGAACTTCTGGTGATTGCGGGTGTGGTTGTATTGATTTTCGGTGCATCTAAATTACCCAAGCTCGGCAAGGGGTTGGGTGAGGGCATTCGCAATTTTAAAAACGGTCTGAAAAATGAAGATGACAAGGGCGATGCAGAATCGAAAGAATCGCCCAAGTTAGATGAATAGCAGGTAGAATGGGCGCTCTACGAGGGCGCCATTCCGTTGGTTGAATCTTTCAAGAGGCACCATGTCCGTTCAATTGTCTTCACGTTTGCAAGTGATTCAGCCATCCGCCACGATGGCAATGACCCAGAAAGCTCAGGAACTTCGTGACCAAGGCGTTGATGTGATCAGTTTCAGCGCCGGAGAACCGGATTTCGATACCCCCGCACATATTATCGATGGTGCCAAACAGGCATTGGATACGGGAGAAACCCGGTATACTGCCGCCGCCGGAACAACGGCATTGAAGCGGGCGGTTGCCGCCCAAAGCGAGGAGGTACGCGGTGTATTCTGTTCTTCCGACCAGGTGATTATTTGCGCCGGTGCCAAACACGTGTTGTACAATTTTTTTATGGCGGTGTTGAACCCGGGCGATGAGGTGATTATCCCAGTTCCGTCTTGGGTGTCTTATCCCGATCAAGTGCTGCTGGCCGGCGGTGTGCCGGTTTTGGTGCAAACAACGCAGGCACAGAATTGGGTGTTGTCTCCTGACGCATTAGAGAATGCAGTCACTGCGAACACTCGGGTGCTGCTGCTCAATTCTCCGTCTAATCCCACCGGCGGCCTGATTCCGAAAGCCGAGATGACCGCGATTGTTGAGAAGGCGTTGTCGCTGGGATTGCTGGTGATTTCTGACGAGATTTACCGTGACCTGGTGTACGATGGGAATACGTTTGTCTCGGCGCTGGAATCCGTAAGCGACCGACAAGATCAGATTTTTACGGTGGACGGCGTGTCTAAAACCTATGCAATGACCGGTTGGCGCATCGGTTGGGGAATCGGCGCGCCGGAGATTGTGTCAGCGATGACGAAGATTCAGGGACAATCGATTTCCTGCCCGTGTGCGGTGTCTCAGGCTGCAGCGCTGGTGGCGGTCACTCGGCCGCTCGATTATTTTGCCGATTGGAAGGCCGCCTATCTGAAGAGAAGAAATCAGTTGGTGAAGGCCTTGAATGATATTCCCGGAGTAACGTGCCCTTCTCCCCAGGGGGCGTTTTACGCATTCCCCGAGGTATCGGGGCTGATTCAGAAACTCGGGGTCGCAAAAACCGATATTGATTTTGCATCGTGGCTGCTTCAGGAAGCGCACATCGCAGTGGTACCGGGAACGCCGTTCGGCGCACCGGGGCATATCCGATTCGCATACGCAACCAGTCTGGATGCGATTTCTGTCGGGATGGAGCGAATGGCTGCAGCGTGTCGTAGGCTGCCCGCCGAATAGGGAGATTCGGCTTTTTCATAATTTTGTTGATTTCGAAAATTTTTGTTCCCGTTTCAACCGATGTGTCCGCCTATTCCGGTGCAATGTGACAATTGCATGGATTTTCTTTGAACACTTCAACAGAAAGGAAAAAGCGGACGTTGGTTCTGGCGAGGTCCCGAAATAGAACAAAACGCTCCGGCCGAGATGAACCTCCTGTGCAGAACAATTGAACCAAAACGGTCTGCACAATGCACTCCATACGTGGGAAGCAGGAATGACGCGAGAAAGTCGCGTCTGTAATCGAGAACGGTGAGTTTTATTCATGATTGTGACAATTTTGCGACTTTCTTCTCCCAGTTTTTTACGCTGTATGACACTATTTAAGCGATTTGCAGGGAAGTTCGTATCGGTATGAACTCAGATGTGGATTTTCGGTGGCGTGCCGGAGGCAATACTCCGGTTGCTGAAGTTGTTATGCAAAAGGACAGGGCGAATGAATTCAAAAATTGGACTTCAATTAACAGCGTGTATCGGCTTTTTTTACTGCAGTATGCTTTGGGCGCAGGATAATCGGATTTCGTTAGTGGACGCAGCGGCTGCAACGCCCGACGAATCGAGTACGGACAGCTCTGGTTTGACGGATGAAAAACGAGATGACACCGCAGGCGCGGTTGACTTTGCGGCAGCGACCGCATCATCTACCGAAAGGGAAACAGATGAGGCGCGCCGGGAAGACGCAACAGCTGAAGCAAACATGGAGAAAACGGAAGCGATGAAGGTCACGGCCGAAGAGACGGTCGGCGGAAGCGACACAAATGTCATCGCATCCGAATCCGAGCTGGAAACGGTCTCTGCTGAGACATCCGCTTCCGACACGACGCAGTCGGATGTGCCGCCAAGAGCGGAAGACGAGCAACAGCAAGGGAAATCCGATTCAAAGAAATTGTCGTTTCTGGAAAAAGTAGCGAAAAAATCTGAGCGTTCAATCAAAGTGCGTATCTTCACCCATTACGAGCTTTCAGATGAAAAAGATGCCCCCAATCATTTTGAGCTGGGTATGGCTCGTTTGAATTTGGATTGGTCTCATGGACGCTTTTTAAACGCGGTGCTGAAATACGATTTTGCCGACCTTGTAAATGGAGAAGAAGCGATGGATGGACTGCGCGATGCGTATATTCGCATTGAGCCGATTCGTTGGTTCGGGGTACAGGTAGGAGAGTTCAAGAAGCCTTTCAGTCGAGTTGAATTGACTTCACGCAAACAGCTGCCGGTATTTTCGCGAGGAGAGGCAAATGATTACATCGTTGGTTTTTTGCAATATGGTGACCGCGATTTGGGACTGATGGTGAGTGGACGATTGTGGAAAAAGTGGAAACTTGATTACGCATTGGGAGTGTTCAATGGAGGAGGACGCAGTGTTGCTGAGTTGGGAGAGGGAAGTAAGGATGTGTCGTTTCGATTGGACAGTCGGCCGTTGAAATGGCTTTGGGTGGGCGCCTCTGCATCGGCGCGTATTCTTCGCGACAAAGATTTGGAGACGGTATTCGACCCTTCTGATTATAATTATTCAGATGATGTGTCGGATTATCCGTTTTGGTTGAGTTACGATGACCCGGAAGATCAAATGGCCGGCTTTATCGCGGACTATCCCTGGCTGACCGGAACCCATTGGATGGGGGAACTGGATGCGAAGGTGAAATTCTCTCATTTTGAAGCGGTGGTGGAAGGAATGATAGGTGAAAACTGGTGGTTTGAGGAATCTCCGTATATCTGGAGCATCACAACCATTTTGAGCGCGCCTTTTCCTGTTGCAGGAGGACGAATGAAGATTGAGCCGGCGTTGATGGCGGAAGTGATGTCGATTGAACATGAATCGTGGACCTGGCGGGCGCGTATGTTTGAGGTATCGCCGGGGGTGAATCTGCATTTTGGGGATGACTTTCGAATCATGGTGCACGGCCGATGGAACCGCACCCAGGGAGAGGAATCTGATTTCGATGAGGCGCCGTTGCGGGGGTTCTGGCCGGGAGAATGGCCGGGCAGTTTTGCCGATTCCACATCGTTGTTTGTACAGCTGGCATATGCCAATTGAATTTGATGACGCTGTGTTTATTTATTGAGGATTGATTATGGAAATGATTTGGAAACGGTTGGTTCGGATTCGCTTGATGTCGGCGGTTATTTTGGCGTTGCCCGGAATCTTTTTGTGCGTGTGGTACACAAGCAGTGCGGTGCTGTCGCTGCGGAAATATGAACTGGCAGTGGGTGAAAAAGCGCCCGGAAATACCGAGTTTTTTCAGATTCATCTGTACGATATATTAAGTCGTGATTTACGCTGGATTCTATCTTCCGGGGAGCCTGAAAAATCAAAAATTGAAACTTTTGTCATAGAAGTCAGCTACAATAATATGATTGACTTATACGGCGGCGCCGGAAAAATTTCTGACCGCCCATATGTGCCGGCAAAGCTCAGTGTGAATTCGCAGCTGAAGTCGTACGATATAGAGATTCGGCTGCGGGGAAGCCGTCACTGGCATCATCTGTCTCGTAAGAAGTCAATGAAAATAAAAGTGATCGATGGCTTGCCGTACAAGGGACACCAGATTTTCAATCTAATCAATCAGGTAACGCCGCTGGTGGTGGGTCAGAAGATTATCGCCGACACAGCCGCCGAAAACGGTGTGATGGTGCCGCCGTATGAGTTTGTTCGCGTGGTGTTCAACGGTGAGGATTTGGGCGTATTTCATTTTCAGGCGCAACCAGACGATACGTTGTTTCGTAAGAATCGAACCATGTATTCAGATTTTTTTTCGGGAAACCTCGTCGGCAAGGGCGACGCGATGACCATGTGGAAAGACGACTCCCATTGGAAAAAGGTCACATCGAGACTGCATTCCAATCGAGAGGATGTAAAACGGCTGGACGAGTTGCTTCATCATATTACCGAATCTTCTTTTAAAACATTTAATGCATACGCGAGAGAGCATATCGACTTCGAAGCGTTCGCCGCATTTGAAGCGATTGATGTGGTATTCGGTATCGAGCAGCATGGGTTTAAAGAAAACCAGAAGTTGTATTTCGACCCATACAAAGGAAGCTGGGTGCCGGTTGCCTGGGACCTGCGTGGATTCAAACACGATGGTGTGATCAATCGTGTTGAAAATCCGATTACGATTCGGTTGAAAATGATTCCGGAGTACCGTGCGCTGCGAAATCAGAAAGTATGGGAATTGCTGCACGGCGATGCCAGTGTGAAGCGAGTGCGCAAGCAGGCTGAACGGCTGACGCAGAAGTTGCGACCGGAGCTGAGTAATGACCGTTTGTTTTCTGCTTACAAGCAGCTTCCAAAAGTAAACGAATTCGCTTTTAAAATGTTGAGACCCATGGACATGGAAAAAATGTTCCTGGTGCTTGAGTCTGAAATGATGTCTTACGAAAGGCGGCATTCGTTTCTGATGAATCAGCTGCAGAAAAGCGAATTTTATTATCGGTTGGGCAGCACGACGACCAATCCCAAAACGATTGCCGCGTCGGAGGCAGAACCTTCCGCGGCGGAAATGGCCCCGTCGAATGAGGAAGCTGCACCGGAGGAACCGAAAAGTGAAACGACGGAACTGCAGTATTCAACACCTCTGCATATCATCGTTGCCGGAGAGAGCGGAATTACGCCGCACAAAATTAAAATTGATTTTGTAGACTGCAAAAGTCCGGATTGGAAACTGGTATCTGAAACACAATCGACGGTTCTGCATAGTACCAATCACGTTGCCCATTTTGTCAGCGACCAGCCTTTAATGGCAATGGTACATTTGGGGGAACGTGTGAAAGGAGATGCGGATTTGAATCGCCTGAAGGTAGAGCCGGTTCCCACAGCGTACACGTATACGATTCAATCGAATTGTGCCCCACGAAAATTTGAATTGTTCGGTATTCACCAGATTACACAGAATCAGGTTTTCGCCAAGGACGCTCCGGTAGAGGTATGGAGCGCCGTGGTAAAAAAAGCGCCGTCTCCGGATGATGTGCTCAAATTTGAAACCGGCGCGTTGTCGCTTCATCCGGGAAATCGGATGGAATCAGAAATTGAGGTGGTTGAGTTGGGGCCGGGTAGTGTGACCATCTCGGGAACAATGGTGTACGGGGAGAATACTGATGTCACCGTTGCCCCCGGAACGACTTTTGTATTTGATAAAAAGGCGTCTTTGATTTTCAAGGGGAAAGTGACCATGAACGGCACTTCTTCCAAACCCATTGTGTTTTCTGGACGCAATGGCCGAACCTGGGGTGGTGTTGCGTTGCAGGGGCCGAGAACTGCAGGTTCTGTTCTGAAAGAGGTGTCGCTGGTTGGCGGTAGCTACATTAAAGATCAGCCGGTGGTGTATACCTCGATGCTGAATATTCACAATACAGAAAATATTCTGATTGACGGTTGCACGGTGCAGAATAACCGGGGGGACGGTGATTCCTTTCACGCTGCGTACGTGAAAGGGTTGGATGTTCGGGATATTCGCGTTGAGAATGCCACCATGGATGCCATAGACATCGAGTTTTCGACCGGTCGGGTAACGCGTGCGTTCGTTCGGAATGCCGGCGATGACGGAATTGATTTGATGGATTCCAAAATGATAGTCAGCGACAGTATTATACTCGGCTGTACGCAGCATGGTATCTCCGCCGGTGAAAACAGCACGCTTCAGATTAATGATTTTCTGGTAGCCTGGACGAAAAACGGCGTATTTGCAAAGGACTCCTCGCAGGTTGAAATTGATGCGGGGGTGCTCATTCACAATCAAACAGGGGTTCGTGTGGGGCGCCCCTCCGGACTGTACGGCGGCGATGTAGAAATTTCGGCAAACGCATTGTACGTGATGGGAGCCGAGGAACTGGTTGCCAGAACTGATCGCAAAAAGAATAAATTGGATGAAGGAACAATTTTGTTCGGATTTGTAGAGGAACGGCCGCTTCGCCACCTGTTCGCCGATGTGCTTCAGATTGCCGGGGGAGAAGAGATTGAAGAATGGCTGAAGGAAAGGAAGGTGAAGTGATGGAGGGCAATCGACAAAAGCCGAGCGCCGGGTTCTGGCTGTTGTGTGGGGTGTCTGCATTGGTGGTTGCTTTCTTCATCTGGGGGTTTTCAACACCCAGGTTGGAAGATGTTTGGAAGCTGGAAGTAAAGTTGAAAATCGGGCAGATTCAGCGAATTTCTGATTCTGAAAAAGAAATGTTTTATGGGGTGTTTGAAGATTATCCCAAGTACATGAAGGATTTGTCCGGCCGTCGCGGAATTGATCTGCTCAGTGCGAATTCAGATGGGTTGTCACTGGTGGATGAGCTTTTGATTTTACGAACAAGCGATGCCTCAAATTGCGGGAAATTCATGTTGGATGTGAGCGGTGCACAATCGGAGTACCCGATTGTATTCACCATAAAAGGTAGAACGTGGAAAAAGGAATTGAAAGTGACGCGAAACGGCCGCAGCACAGTATGGCTCCCCAAAGGCGTTCAAGTGCCGGAGTTTATTGAGGTCACACGCAAAAACAGCAAAGGCAAAAGCGGCTCAGTTGATGTGAAAGTTAGGTTTTGTGATTAAATGATTCGTCGATTCAACAGGTATGAACTGAAGTACATTATTCCGGTTTCCCTGAGGGATAAATTGATTGAAGACATTTTAAAAAATGCCTCTCCCGATCCATACAGCGGCATGGATGGGTATCCCTTGGTCAGTCTCTACTATGACAGTCCCGGACTTGATTTTTTCTGGAATAAAATTGAAGGAATAAAATTCCGCAGAAAGTTAAGGCTTCGAATATATCCGGCAAACCCTATTGAAAATACCACCAAGGGAATGGTCGAGATTAAACAGCGTATCAATCGGACGGTTCAAAAAAAGCGTTTGAAGATGCCGCTCGAGGACGCCCATATTTTGTGCACCACAGGTATGATGCCCGAACGATACGAGCTGGACGAAATGGATGCTCAGGTTGTGGGGGAGGTTCAGTTCATGGTGGATTCGCTGAAATTGCAGCCTGCGTGTATTACCGCCTACCACCGTCAAGCGTTTATGGGGTCGCCGTATGAATCGGGGTTGCGTATCACTTTTGACACAAACGTCAGCTATCGCACCCACGAGTTGTTGGTACATGCGAATACACCCAATTATCTCATTCTACCGAGAGATTGGACAATTCTGGAAGTCAAAGCAAACGAGGCGATACCGGATTGGGTGACGTCGATGCTGGGAAGACATAATTGTGAACTGCGCAGAGTGAGTAAGTACTGTGCTGGTATTGCGGCCGATAGACATAAAGATGTAATGCATCTGGCCATGTCTCCGGTCCCCGAGATGGAAGGAAAATAGTTATGGATGAAATGTTGAAAGATGTGGAACGTTTTGGTGATTTGACAGGTACCTTCACCTTGTTGGACATGTTCATGGTCATGGGATTGAGCTTTATATTGTCTTCGATCGTCGGATACATTTACAAGTCAACCCATCGTGGAATTTCTTATTCGCAATCGTATGTGCATACGCTGGTTATTATGGGAACCACTATTGCATTGATTATGCTGATTGTAGGGTCGAATATCGCGCGTGCGTTCGCTCTTGTGGGAGCGTTGTCTATTGTGCGTTTTAGAAACGCGATGAAAGAAACACGCGATATCGGATTTATTTTTATGGCGATGGCGGTGGGTATGGCTGTCGGCACGCGGTTCTATATGCTGGCCGTTTTCGCCACACTGTTAATGAGTGTGTTTGTGATTATTCTATACAAGTTCAATCTGTTTGCCAAAGTGATCAACGAACGCATTCTGCGCGTGCAGATGCCGGTCGATAGACAATATGAGCAGGTGCTCGAAGAACCGTTTCGGAAATATCTTGACGATTATCGGCTTATATCTGTGGAAACGGTTCGGGCCGGCGTTTTGCTTGAAGTCATTTACTCCGTTACGTTAAAGAAGAAGCAGGAGCCCAAAGACCTGCTGGAGTCTATCCGCAAATTCAACGATAACCAGAAAGTGTCTCTCATTCTTGGTCAGCAGGAAATCGATTTTTAGACCGGCTCGGCCGCTGCCTATCTGATAATGTACCACTTCACATTGGGTGTGATGTCGAAATGGAAATGATTTTCATGGTCTCGGTCGGCATTGGGCGTGAGCATCACATTAAATGCTTTGTCCTGGTGCAGAATGCACGCAAATTCCTGTAAGAACCGTCCCTCCTCAGTGATAGGCAGGTCATCACACGGCGGTTCATGAAAATTCATTTCGAAATGGTTCAATACATCTACGGTTGAACCGTTTTCAAACGTGAACCAGCGAATATCTATTGCCGTGGCACGGGAGTGTTGACTGGGCAACTTCCCGTTTTGTGCCCGTTCATACACTTTTCGGCATTTGTCGCCTTTTTGTCCGGCGGCGCATTGGGTGATGGATTTGATGGGCCGCCAAGTGGAATAATATTCAATTTTTACGACGCCTCTTTCCCGGGCGCGGCGCGCAAGCTGAATCAGGGTAACCATCAAGCGACAGTCCATAACCCGTCGAAATGATTCGGTGGGCCACTTGCTGTCAATTACCACACCTTCAATGGGGCTGTCCAGCAGCAGAGGCGTGCGCACGAAGGGAGTAGCAAATGTCGGTGCGTGGGATTCGACGCCGGCGGAGTTCAAAATGGACTTGCATTCTGTATCGGTCAAGTTCCATATTTCATGCGCTGGAGGAATGGTCACTTTGGAAAAATGTGGTGGATGAGCAGTATTGTCAGACGGAGCAGTTGTCTCTGCAGTTTCTTTAACAGGTGAAGAGTTGTCAGGTGTGTTGTTTTTTTCTGAAATAAGACGCTGCAACCCGTCTTTATCCTGTTGTGTTTCAGAGAATGGTTGCGGAATGGATTGAACTGTTTGTTCTCTTTTTGCTGTTTGGTCACCTGTTCGCGAGAGTTCTGGTTGGCTTTCGGAAGCCGCTGCGGGAGATTGCGAAGAAAAGCGCGTAACTCCCGCAGTACATCCGACGAGAATGAGTGTGAGGAACAGGCGGCGGGGAAATATCATAATAATTCGGCGGCGCGTTCTGCGAGGTCGGAACGTTCTCCTTTCACGAGTGTGATGTGACCGGCGATGGCTTCTCCCTTGAATCGTTTCACTACGTGTACCAGACCATTATTGGTGGCGTCCACGTACGGGTTATCGATTTGGTAGGGGTCTCCGGTGAGAACGATTTTGGTATCGTCTCCTGCACGAGTGATGATGGTCTTCACCTCGTGGGGAGTCAGGTTCTGCGCTTCATCAACAAGTATAAACTGACTTGGAATCGAGCGTCCGCGAATATATGTAAGTGGTTCAATGTGAACCATATCCATATCAAACAATTCATCGCTGGAACGACCGGTTCGTTTTTCTCGAGACGAGATTCCAAGCAGCAATTCGAGGTTGTCGTGAACCGGTTGCATCCAGGGCCTCAGTTTTTCGTTTACGTCGCCGGGAAGAAATCCGATATCTTTTCCGAGTGGAAAGACAGGTCTGGAAACCAGCAATCGCTGATATACCTGTTCTTCGGCTGCTTTCTGTAAACCCGCCGCAAGTGCGAGCAGCGTTTTTCCTGTACCCGCCTGTCCGACGAGGGTTACCAACCGAACGTTGTCGTCGAGAAGCAATTCAAATGCAAAATGTTGCTCTTTGTTTCTCGGGCGAATTCCCCATACAGACGGACCGTTGCCCTTCAACACTCTTGCGGTTGTACCGTCTGATTGAATTCTAACAATCGCTGAACCTCCGCCGGTGGCGCCATGTAGAACCGCAAATGAGTTCGGCGGCATTTTTTCGTCTTGATCTGATTCGACTGGAACCTGGGCTTCGCCGTTGGCAAATAACTGCTGCATCAGTTCATCGTCGACGGTTCGTTCAAAACGACCGCTGTAGAGGTCGTCCATATGCACTTTGTCCGCCATGTAATCCATCACCTGCAACCCTAGCGCCGCGCCGCGAACGCGCAGGTTTATGTCTTTGGTTACAAATATGCACGGGGTATCCGGACTTTCTTTCTGCATTTGGTTGGCAACAGCAAGAATTCGGCTGTCCGCTGTGTTTCCGAGCAGTGCAAATTCCTTCGGGAGTTCTTTCGTTGCGAATGCGACGCGTAGGGTGCCGCCTTCATCGTTTACAGAAACGCCATCGACCAGACGTCCATGGGCACGAAGTCCATCAAGGATTCTGGAGATAGCCCGTGCGTTCTTTCCGAGTTCAGACATGTCTTTTTTAAAGGTATCAACCTCTTCGAGTACATAAATGGGTATGATGACGTCGTTTTCTTCAAAGGTGTACAGCGAGTTGGGATCATTCAGCAGAACATTGGTGTCTAGAATAAAGGTTTTTTTCATAGGTTCCCTTTCCACGTGTACTGAAAACAATTGCCGTTTTCAGCCGGGTTTTTCTTTACTAAATATACGTCCTTTTAGTTAATACAGCTAGCCGGGCCAGCCGATTTCTTTCTCTCTCATTGTCTGTTTCACTTCATCAAACCGTTGCTGCAGCGGCGGCGGCAATGGGTGCAGCGTCTTTGCTTCTTTCATCAGCAGATACGCGCATAGCTTTTTATTCCGAAAAAATAATGCGTCCGATAGCGCGGTGTATGTCTCGAATGCGTCTTCATTAAAAGCCAACGCGCGCCGAAGATAGCCGATGGATTCACCGTAGTCTTCGGTTTGGTTGTATAGTTTTCCAAGTGCCAGATACAGTGGTCCCGCATGAGACGAATCACAGGTATATCGAACGCCCAATCGCAACGTTTCTTTCGCCCATGCGTATTTTTCCTGCTTCAAGTATACCGCTGCAAGCATTTGTGTGCCCTCGGCGATTTGTTGAAGCTGGTTGTCATTCAATTCATTTTTTATGGGAGATTTAAGAAGTGTGCTAAGGAGCCCGGGCCATGTCTGCAATAGATGGTGAACGCGGTCGAGGTCTTGTTTTTCAAACGCCGCTTTGGCCTCGCTGGTGTCGAGTTGAAGTTCCAGCTTTTCTTCGCCCAGTTTTTCAAGGTCGTTTTGAATCAGGCGCAAAATGATATTTCGAAAATCTTTAAGCTCAATGTATACGTGACCGGACGGGGTGGTAATCCCCAGAACAGTGTACGGCTGCGCAGGCAACTGAATGGCAATCAGCCTTTTCAATGATATTCCGAAGAGCGGTGCGACGAGTAGCGGCAGTTCGCCGATAAGCTGGAGCATGTTTGATTCGGTAAGCGGGTATTCGATTTTGTCGGATGCCTGAATGCCGATGCTGAGAAGCACACTGGTGACTTGAAGTCTGAATTGACCGAGGGGAAGCGCCTGAACCATATCGCTGTCACTGGTGAATTGAACCAGTGTACGGTTATGAAATTCGATGTCTTTTTTTATACTCTGAATCTGAAGACCAAGAAGAATGGAGTAGGCAAGATACCGCTCTCCAACAATTCTAGATACAATATGAAAATTTTCAGCTTCCGCCTTCACCTCATCGAGCCAACCATCTTGCGCTAAATCCTTAAGTGATGCAGCCACATCGTGTTTTTCGAGAATATCGAGACAAGTCGCGTGGGTTTGTGATGAGATATCTGTGAAAAGTAGTTTCGCAATGGATACCAGCGTCTCCGGGGTGCCGTGCTCCAACAACCATACTGCCGCCTGCTCCCGTTCACTTTTTGAATCAGCGCAGAGTTTGGCTACCCATTTTTCGCTGGTGCCTAAAATCGGAAACTCCTTTGGGTGAAGAGAAGGTGCGTTCTGATCATGATTGCAGTTTTTGCCGGTACCAATCAATGGTTCGCAGTAATCCTTCTTCCAAATCGAAATGCGGGTGATAGTTGAGCACGCTTTTCGCCGCACTGATATCTGGAATGCGAAGCTCCACATCGGTATACGGCCACTCGATGTGTTCAATTCGGGATTCGGAATTTGCCAGCTTCACGATGAGCACTGCCAGATTGTGAACCGTAAGCGCGGTTCTCGGGTTTCCGATGTTGAATGCACGACCGACGGCGTTGTCATTGCTGAGCGTTCGCAGAAGGCCGTCAACAAAATCGTCAATATAGCACCATGCACGAATTTGATCGCCGTCGTTGTGCACCTGGATTGGGTCGTTTTTCAGCGCTTTCACAACAAAATGGTGAATGGCCCCTTCTCCGACCTGGCCCGGTCCGAAGATGTTGAACGGCCGTATGGTGACCGCGGGAACATTGCGCTGCTGGTACATCACATGCGCCAGGTGTTCAGTGGCCAATTTAGAAACCGCGTATGTCCATCGTGCATGCCCCACCGCGCCGAGAGACGTGACGTCTTGTTCATTTACGCGAAACGCGTAGCTCCCGAAAACTTCGGAAGTGGAGATGTCGACAAATCGTTCGAGGGTGGTTACCTGCTCCGCTGCCTCCAGAATGTTGAAGGTGCCCTTGATGGTAACTTCCATTGTCAACACCGGGTTGTTCATTACAGTGTCGACGCCGGCGATGGACGCCAGGTGAATGATATGCGTTCTGTGTTGCGCAGCTTCCTTTACGGTGGCCGAATCTCGAACATCTCCTTTGATGAAGGTCAGATTCGGATGCGCCATGAGCGGGGTATGCGTCAGTGCATCCCGGTGTAGAATATCGAGAACCGTTATTTTATTGTGTTCGATGAGCTGTTCAATCAGTTTGGTACCGATGAAACCGGCACCACCGGTGATCAATATGTTTTTGTTATATAACATTTTTTAGATTGTGCGTTAGCGAGGAAGGTGGGTCAACAAAAATCTACTGAACATCTGATGATATTTATGGTTTTATCGGCAGCGGATAAAATCGCTCCAGCGCGCGCTGAACAGCCTGTGACCGCATTGTTCGTCGGCAGGAAAAAGGCATGAAATAGTGGTGATATTCGCAACCCATCATTGACATGAGACTACCTGCAACGGTAATCTATCGCGGCGTTTATTTTGTATTTATTCGCTGGAACGAAATTTCGAAATGAAGAGATTGCTTTATGTATAAAATCGTCATTTGTGACGACGAAGGTAAGACCACGATAATTCCTTTTTCCCGACGAGAATATTCTATCGGACGGAAAGAGGGAAATGCGATTCGGCTTACAGATCGAAATATTTCCCGTCGGCACGCCATTTTGTCCAAAGATGACGTTTCTTTTTATATTGAGGATCTCGGTAGTCGAAATGGGGTTCGGGTAGATTCAGAGCCTATCGGCAAGGGTCGCAAAGAAGTCAATCTGGAAGAACGCATTCTCATCGGGGACTATCGTGTTTCTGTCAGCGAAAAAGAGTATTCGAGTATTCCGTGGGGAAAACAGGTGGACCCGCGCGTGGATAAGACGGTCGGGAAGGTGACGCCGTATGCGCGACTGGTAATGGTCGAAGGTCCCCATCTCGGTCAGGAGTTGGCGCTGGAGGAAGAATTGTATATCGTGGGACGCGGCGATCGGGCCAACATGTATATTGATGACCCATCCATTTCAAGAGCCCATGCACGGTTGGAAGGCGCTGACGATCATTGGGTGGTGTCGGATCTGGACAGTAGCAACGGATTGTATATCAACGGAAACAAACGTGACGACTATCTGCTGCGCGCGGGCGACATCGTTGAATTCGGTAATACTCATTTTCGGTATGTGGCGCCCGGCGAACCGTACGATTACGAATATGCCAGCCTGGAACAGTACCAGAAAGAGAACCACACCCGTAGCCGGGCCATTGGATTTACCGGCATTGGCATTATACTCATGCTGCTGCTCGTCACATGGATTGCGCTTAAATTTTTCATAGTGAATAATGCCGATGACACCGAGGTGACGCGTCGGTTACAAATTTACAACCAGACGTTGGCGGATGGGGAACAGCAGATGAAAGAAAAGAACTGGGCGCAGGCAGCCAAATTGTTTGCCGAGGCCCAGGGGATGGGATTCGGCACCACAAAGTCCAAAGAACTGAAAAAACAGGCCACCATGGAATTGGAGGCCAAGACATCTGTTGAAGCAGCAAAAGCGGCGATGGCCGAAGAAGATTGGGCATTGGCGGTGAACGAGCTTTCAAAAGTGCAAGAAGAGAGCAGCTATTTCGATCAAAGTCTGGCGGTCAAAGCGGCCGACAAATTGTGTGAGGAGCTGCTGTACAAAGTGGAGTTTATGGTGACTTCGGGAGACCGGGGGGCGACCACGGTTCTTTCTGCGGTAGATAACATTCCCTATGCCTCTGCGGAATGTCTCCGCAAACGCGATAAAATTAAATCCACGCTCCCGTAAATTGCGGGCTATTCCATTACAACGCCGCAGCCTTCGTCGATGAGACCGTCGCAGTCGTTGTCTATTGTGTCACAGATTTCTTCTTGCGGAATGCAGCAGCCTTCGTCAATGATGCCGTCGCAGTCGTTGTCAATTCCGTCGCATGCTTCTTCAGCGGGGATGCACTCGGAGGGACAGTCGCCGCAAGTGGTTTCATCGGTCACACAAACGCAGAATACGCCGCAGTCTTCATCGATGAGATCGTTGCAGTTATTGTCAATGCCGTCACCGCATATTTCTTCGGTGTCGCATTCCTCTGCACAGGCTACGCGGATTTCCAAACCCACTTCCTGGCCGGTGCCCGCAGAGGATTGTAACTCATCGCAGGCTGTCCCGGAGAGTGACATGGTGACCGGGGTTGCGGTGTTGATGGTGTATTCCTGGGTTGTGAGCACTCGTTCGTCGGTGTCGGAAAGCGTCATCACCACACTGGCGCGATCCCAGTCCGGCATGTCGGCGGGGTCAGCCGAAATAGAAAGGGAACATCCGATGGACGCGCCGGCGATGACCATCAGTGCATCGCTCAACGTCTCCACCCCTTCGGCCGGAAACCATGTGCGGTCCGGGTCATTGGGGTTGTTACCGCCGCCCGCCACTGCGATTTCCTCGACAGCGGATTCGTTCACACCGGTAAGTCCGATTACGTAAACTGTGATTCCGGCTTCCGCCAACGTTTCGGCCGCGGCAACCGTATCGTTGAGATCGTTGTTGGTGTTGCAGCTCCCATTGCCTGAATTCGGGTCCCCGTCGGTGATGAGAACGACTGCGCTGGTGCGCTGTGCGGCATAGGGGTCATCGGGCAGTTCGAAGGTGCGGTTTTCAAGAATCTGGGTCAATGCTGTGGCAGTGGGCGTGGTGCCGAACGGTGTGATGTCGGCGTATGTTTCCCGAATGACCTGCCCGTCTCGTCCGGCCTGCATGGGCAGAATTTCATACGGTAACCGTTCGGCGGAACAGGCGCTGGGGGTGTCGTTGCAGGTGTAACTTCCGGACGGATCATCACAGGGCGCCGGAAATGCGCCTAGGCCGATGTTGAATCCGGCGGCCAAATCGTCTGCTACGCCGTCCATCGCAGTGGTGACGACCTCCCAGCGCGTGGTGTCGTTGTCCTGTGCCTCATACAGCATGGAGGTGGATAAATCCAACAGGATATACAGGTTCGATGCCAGGCGCACGCTTTCGGTGGAACCCGATGCGCAGATGGGGGTTCCCAGCGGAATCTCCAGCGCCTCTTCACAGTGGTCGCCGATGCCGTTGCCGTCCAGATCTTCCTGAAACGGATTGGCCGCGGCAACGCAGTTGTCACAAACATCGCCCACGCCGTCGCTGTCTTCATCGGCCTGGTCCGCGTTGCTTTCCAATGAGCAGTTATCGCCCAGCGCCACGCCGTCGCCGTCGGGATCCTCCGCAACCATGCTCTGGCAGGCGTCACCGGTGCCGTCACTGTCTGCATCTGCCTGACTTGAATTTCCCCAGGTGGGGCAGTTGTCGCATAAATCGCCGATGCCGTCCGCATCCATGTCGGTTTGATCCGCATTGGCTACCGCCGGGCAATTGTCGGCCAGATCCGCGGTGCCGTCGCCGTCGCCGTCTGTGTCCGAGTATACCGCGGTATCGCTGTCACGATTGGTGTCGGTAGATGGCGTGGTTGTGTCTGTTGCGCGTTCTGATCCGCTGTCTATAGTTGTGCCGGTGTCACTCTCGGTATCTGTACCGCCGTCTCCGTTTGTCTTATTGCTGCATCCAACAACAAAAAGCAAAATTACAAACCACAAATATCGCTTCATTTTTATGCTCCTTATGTATTGCAATTGATGTCGCAACCACGGCGGTTGATTCAGGTTATGATATAGTATTTATGCATTTTTTCAAAGGTGCTCGATCGTTTTGTAGATTTTCGCTCACTTTTCGGTTCTTTTTTTTGAATGATTTTGTTCATTATGCGAACCATAATGGTTATTTGGGGCTTTGTGCATCATTTCGGCGTGGTTATGGGAACGCGGCGTGAGCGATTGCCTGTTGTTTTCTGCGACAGATTATCCCCGTAACGGGAAACGCACGGAAAAACGGGTTTCCACGCCGGGTGTGCTCGATACGGTGGCGTAGCCGCCGTGCGCTTTGGCGATGTGTTTGACCAGGCTGAGTCCGATGCCGGAACCCCGCTGTTTGTTTGATTCTTCATCGCTGCCTTTGTAGCGATAAAAACGCTCAAAAATTCGTTTCAGATGGCTGGCGGGAATTCCCTGTCCGCGGTCGTATACGTCGAGGAACAGATACTTGCCCCGAGTGTACATTTCAACGCCGATGACATCGGTGCCCACCGCGTACTTGATGGCATTGTCAATCAGGTTCAGTAATACAAGTGTGACCGCGTCCTGATCCGCTTTGATGTTCGGTATATCGTCTGAACAGCTGAACGTGAGGGTGGCGCCCATCGCTTCTACGCGATGCCGATAAATATCAATGGCGGTGGAGATGGTTTCTTTTGGATTCAGCGTTTCAAAATAATAGACGTTTTTGCCGCGCTCAATGCGCGAAAAGTCAAGTACGTTGTCGATGAGAGCTGTCAGGCGTTCGGTTTCCTTTAAAATGATTTCATGATACCGGGCAACTTTCTCCGGGTCCTTCACCTGTTTCATGGCGAGTAGTTCCGAGAACATTTTAATGAGTGCCAGCGGTGTTTTCAGTTCGTGTGAGGTGTTGGATATGAATTCACTCTTCAGGGTGTTTAGGCGTCGTTCCCGCACCCAGACCATGGCAAGCACAATGATGCCGAAAACGATAATGCCGAATGATGCGGGAATCAGCATCCATTCCGCGATTTCTACTTTCTGTGCCTTCTGGGTGTAAAACGCGGCCGAAATGGGCGCCAGTTGCAGCTTCCATTTATATAGGGTGGAAGGAAATCGTTTGGCAACGCTGAAGTCACCGGTTTCACCGAAATCATCTCCGAACAGTCGGTGTCCGCGTGCGTCTTCTACGTTTATCACGCGATCGTTCCCAACGTCTTCAATGATGTTTGAAAAGAACTCTCCCGTGATTACATCGGTATCGTACAGCAGCAGAGAGGTGTAGATCTGGCTTTCGTATTCTTCTGTGAACGTTGTGATGAGGTAATCGGTTTTATCGATAGCCCAGTGATAATGTTTGTGCTGGTACATCGATTCATAAAAATTGGTATTGGGAATGATCTCATCCAGCAGCAGTTCGTAAGTGAGTTGCGCGTCCACTCGACTCAGATTGCGATGAAAGTATTGGACGACTTCGTTGTCGTCGGTGAAAATCACCGCGGCTTTCACGAGATTAGAATGTATTCCCGCGCTCCAACGTGTACAGGCGTCGTTCAGGTTTTCGGCATCAATGATTTGAAAGAATGCGTTGTCGGTGGAGATAATTTCGTTTTCCACGCGATCGACTTTTTCTTTGGCCAGCAGAAAAGTGCTTTCTACAATGGAGCGTTCGCCCCAGCGACCGAAGTTCTGCGCAGCTTCAAAATTGATTTTTCCAAGGATGACAATCGCCGCCAGAATAACCGGAAAAAGAATGAAGATGGCATTTCTGGCAAGGGAACGCAGCACCGGTTACTCGTCTTTTTCTGCCCGCAGTCGACGGCCCATCAGAATCATGACGGCCTCTGCGGGCGGAATGTGACCATTTAAAATGTCGACTACAATTCCGGTAATGGGCATGTCCACACTGAAGTGTTTGGCCAGCTCCAGGGTGGAGTGCGCGGTTGCCACGCCCTCTGCAACCATTTTCATGCTGCCCAGAATTTCATCGAGGGTTTCTCCCTTGCCCAGACGGATACCCACCTGAAGATTGCGACTCAGGTGACCGTTGCAGGTGAGCACCAGATCGCCCATTCCGGCCAGACCGGCGAGGGTTTCTCCCTGGGCGCCGCAGGCAACCGCCAATCGGGTGATTTCAGCCAGACCGCGGGTAATTAGAGCGCTCTTGGAATTGATGCCCAATCCCAGTCCCTCCGCGATGCCGACTGCAATGGCGATAACGTTTTTGATGGCGCCGCCGATTTCCACACCGATGACATCATCGGTGGTGTAGGCGCGAAACAATTGTGTTGAAATGACTTCTTGCAGTTCAGTCGCCAGTTCCGGATTTTTCGACGCGATAACCACTGCGGTCGGTTGCTCGTCCATAATTTCTTTTGCGAAACTGGGCCCGGATAGATAAGCCAGACGATCGGCGGCGTTTTCTTCCAATACTTCTTCAAGCACTTCGGAAATCAACTTCCCGGTGTGGGTTTCAATCCCCTTGGACGCGCACACCACCGGAACATGTGCAGGAAGATATTTTTTTGCATCGGTCCAGAGCTGTCGAATCACCTGAGAGGGGGTGACGGACAACACATACTGGGTGTTCGAAAGCGCGTCTTCAAAGCGATTGAAGGCTCGGATGTTGCTCGACAGTTGGATGCCCGGCATGAACAGCGTGTTCTCATGTTGTTCATTTACGGCGGTGACCAGCTCCGGTTCGTATGCCCACAGTTTCACTGAATGACCGGACGCGGCGAGTAGTTGAGCCAGCGCCGTGCCCATGGTTCCGGCGCCGATGATGGTGATAGTTTTCGTTTTTATCGGTTGTTCATTCATCCTACGGATGATAGGGCAATACGAGATCTTTTTTCAAGTTTGATTCCATTATTGAGGATGAAAAAGGGAGTGCAGTTTGAACAACACCGCAGCGGCTTCGAAGCGACGATTTTCTTCTAAAAAAATAGTGATTGCAACCCTGGGCGTTGTGTTGTCCGTCGGCGGGCTCGCATATGCCTTTCACGGCGTGAAGGTATCGCAGCTGATGGATTCGTTGAATCGGATTCAATGGGGGCCGCTGTTGATGTCTCTTGCGGCGTATTGGGGCGGCGTTGTCATTGCGCGTGCGTTTCTGGTACGGTACATGATGAAACGTTTCGGCGATGTGAGTTGGATTCGTGCGTATCGATGTTTGGGAATCGGTTTTCTGGCCAACAACATTTTGCCCTTTCGCATTGGTGATCTGGCGCGCAGTGCTTCCTTGGCCAAAGGCGCCTCGCTGTCTTTTTCAACCGTCGTCGGGGGATTGGCGCTGGAGCGGTTATTGGATATGGCGATGGTGGCGCTGGTCGGTTTTATGGCACTTCAGGTGGCCCCCCTGCCCGATATGGTCCGTTCTTTCATCACGTACAGTGCCATCGGTGTGGCGGTGCTCGGCGCGGTAATATTGATTTTTATTTCCAGGTTCAACGACAAACAGGCGTTTTTGGGGGAAGGGCCGCTGGGGAAACTGATTTGGACCCTGTGGCAGAAATTTTCGGGCGGGTTCACTGCGCTGCAGAGTTTTCGCGGCGTGCTGTGGGTGATATTTTTAGAGGTACTGATTTGGGGGTTCGTGCTGCTGTCGTTTTCCACCAAATTGGCGGCGTTCGGGTTGCCGTGCGGCGTGGAGCATACGCTGCTGCTGACAACCTGTCTCGGTGCGGCGGTGGCGTTGCCCTCAGCGCCCGGATATGTGGGTGTGTATCATGCGGCAGCGACGATTGTGGTATCGAATATGGCCGGCGTTGAACATTCGGTGGCGGTGGCGTTCGCGCTGTTCAGTTGGGTAGTGGACATCGCAAGCGGCAATATTGCCGGCATGTTCGGAATGATTTTTGAAGGAATGACGTTCGGTGATTTGAAACGCGTCGGAACGCTGGAAAACGGAAGCGACGATTAAAATTCGGTAACGCTGGCGGGAAGGGTTTCCACCATCTGCTCTTCCATTTCTTTCACATCTTGCTCAACCACGATGGTGCCTTTGGCGATTTCGCGCAAAGAAGTAACCGACTCGCGATTTTTACTTTTCACAGTTTTCTCGGCACCTTTCAGCAGTTGTCGGGTCCGTTTGGACGCAACTGATACCAGTGCGAAGCGGCTGGGAACTTTTTCTAAACAATCTTCAACTGTTACTCTTGCCATTGTTACCTCCGTAGCCAAAAAGCTAAGGGAACATACGGCAATTTGGATGCGGTTTCAAGTAAGAGATGCAGAAAAGATCGTTTTTCGGAGCATGTTCGCTTTTTTCGTATCGTGTACAGTTTTTTTGCCACTGTTTTCAGACTGCGGATTGCCACCAAGGGAGTGTCTTCGCAAAGCCGGATATGGCGTGAGGATTGGTTGATATTGGATTTTTTTTATTTTCTCTTTTATTGAAGGGAGCCCGCGTGCTAATGAGGTGCAATGCTGATTTTGGTATTCGACACGTCAACAAAAAACGGCACAGTGGGATGGGTGAAAACAGATGACACCGCCGATTCAATGCGCGTGGTGGACTGGGCACATACTTACATGCCGGCCATACCGGGGCATGCCGAGCGACTGCTGGAGCGAATTGATTTCTGTCTGAAAAGCGGCGGATTCACCACTAAAGATGTGAACCTGATCGTTATCGGCCGGGGGCCGGGGACCTTTACGGGACTTCGTATCGGTTTCAGCACGGCCAAAGCGCTGAGCCTGGCCCATCAGATTCCACTGGTGACGGTTTCCACACTGGAGATGCTGGCGCGGAACGCCGCTGCCGGCGGAACAGTGGCAGCACTGCTCGACGCCCGTCGGAAAGAAGTATACATGGGGGTGTATCGTGTGGATGGGTCTACGGTACCGGCGACGGTGACAGCCCTGATGCCCGAATGTGTGATTTCGCCGGATGGCGTGGCAACAGCGCTTGCCGAGCATCATATCGACGGGCCGGTGCAGTTGGTGGGAGACGGCGCCGTGGCGTATGCTGACAAACTGGCAGGGCTTGGGGCTGGGGCCGCGATGAATACCGTGGGCTTCGATACCTATCAGGCCGCGCTGTGCGGTGTTCAAACATTTCAGACAGATGGACCGTGTGACACGGCGCTGGCGGAGCCCCTGTACCTGAGGGAGCCGGACGCTAAAAAACCGAAATCTCCCTTTGGGTCTGCAGCTTCAAACTGAAAGAAAGGTCGCGGATGGACGTTAAAGATTTTCAGAGACAACTAAAACAACTGGAGCATGAGTTTGAAACCAATCCGGTAAACAACAAAAGTCATAATTTGGTCGACTGTACTCGGTGCGCCAACTGTGTGTTCTGCACATCGTGCGACCGTTGCTACAAATGTTCGTATTGCACCGGTTGCGAAAACTCCACCAATCTGACCCACTGTACTGAATGCATCAGCTGTCACAGCGTGGCCAACAGCGTTCAATGCAGCAATTGCACCAACAGTGCGTTCTTGGTGTTGTGCAAAGATATGACCGAGTGTACCTATTGTTTCGGCTGCGTGGGATTGTCGCGGAAAGATTTTCACATCTTGAACGAGAAATACAGTCGGTCCGACTACTTTAAAATCACTGATACATTGATGAAAGCGATGCGGATCAAGAAGCCATGAGGGCGGTGGTGCAGCGGGTTCGGCGGGCATCGGTGTCGGTTGCGGACCGGGGGGTCGGGCAGATTGATTCGGGATTGCTGGTATACCTGGGGGTAGGGGCGAATGATACGTTGTCCGATGTGGAATATCTGACTGCAAAAATTGCGGGCCTGCGTGTTTTTGAGGATGAGAACGGGCATATGAATCTGTCGGCATCGCAACTCGGCAAGTCGATTTTACTCATTAGTCAGTTCACCCTGTACGGAGATGCGCGCAAGGGAAAGCGGCCTTCATTCGCCGCTGCGATGGAACCGGTTCGCGCAAATGAACTGTATGAGGAGATGGCTGCGCACTTTCGGCGAATGGGGTTAACCTGCGCCCAGGGGGAGTTCGGGGCGATGATGGATGTGGAATCGGTGAACGACGGCCCGGTGACCATACTGCTGGATTCCGCTCGATTGTTCTGATGCGGGTGTCGAAATGTTTAAATCGGACAGGAAAATTGGGCGGGTGTGGGATCTGCGGTATTTATTTCGATATTTTTTTAATTTTACAGAATTATTGTTCGTAAAATCCAAATAGTAGATGAAACTAATATTATAGAACGACCTTCAACAAAAGGAGTGTGTTCATGAGCAGGTTTTATCTAATTTGGATTTTGATGGGGGCCATGTTTATTTCTTGCGCGCAGGCGGACAATATCGGAGAGGCTCGGTATACGACCGATTTGGATGCGGATGCAGACACGGATTCAGATGCGGATGGGGACGGCGACGCGGATAGCGACGCGGATTCAGACACAGACTCAGACACGGATAGCGACACAGACTCAGACACGGATAGCGACACGGATTCAGACACGGACACAGACACAGACACGGATAGCGACACAGACTCAGACACGGATAGCGACACGGACACAGACTCAGACACGGATAGTGACACGGATTCAGACTCAGACACAGACTCAGACACGGACACAGACTCAGACACGGATAGAGACACGGATAGTGACACGGATAGTGACACGGATAGTGACACGGATAGTGACACGGATAGTGACACGGATTCAGACACGGATAGTGACACGGATTCAGACACGGATAGTGACACGGATTCAGACACGGATAGTGACACGGACTCGGACACGGATAGTGACACGGATAGTGACACGGACTCGGACACGGATAGTGACACGGACTCGGACACGGATAGTGACACGGATAGTGACACGGATTCAGACACAGATAGTGACACGGATTCAGACACGGACTCGGACACGGACTCGGACACGGACTCGGACACGGACTCGGACACGGATAGTGACACGGATTCAGACACAGATAGTGACACGGATTCAGACACGGACTCGGACACGGACTCGGACACGGATAGTGACACGGATAGTGACACGGATTCAGACACGGACTCGGACACGGACTCGGATACGGACTCGGATACGGACTCGGACACGGACTCGGACACGGACTCGGATACGGACTCGGACACGGACTCGGATACGGACTCGGACACGGACTCGGATACGGATGCAGATACGGATAGTGACACGGATTCTGATACCGATGTGTTTGACTGCACCCTGGAAACCGCAGATGCGACAATCGGCTTCGGCGACTACACCGGGAATGTTCCCGGCAACGGCTGCGTCGTTATCAACGACTGGGAAACCTGGTGGTCAAACAGTTCAACGGGATATACAATGCGTTTAGAGGTGAACGGCGGCGGCGGGGCGCCCTGGTTTGAATGGCGTAGCGATTGCAGCACGGTCACGGAAGGGGATGGAGATTTTACGGGAGCCAGCCAAGCGTACAATATTTATATCGATACGCCGATTAAGGGAACCTGCAATTTCCTGATTGATTTGAACGGTGACAGCGGGGAAACGGTGAATTTCAGATACTACAATTATTGAAATCCAACGCTTTCTGACCGGTTGGATGCTGTGGTATATGATCAATTTGCGGCACATTTCTGCTATTTATAAATAATTACAGTGGCTGGTCGTAAAAAAGGATATGGTGGTATTCTAATAGAGGTACTTCAATACTTTTTCCTAAGGAG
>JAFGXQ010000163.1 GCA_016936575.1 Deltaproteobacteria bacterium | reverse complement strand
TGTCGCCGTTGCACTCCACGCACTGAGTGGCATCGAGGGAACACAATGGGGTGCCTGCGTCCAACGCCGCGCAATCGGAGCATTCCACGCCGCAGGCGGCGGCCAAGTCACACGCTTTGCAAGTATTATCGGTATCGCAGAAGGCGCCGCCGGTATCGCTGCAGTCTTCAGCCGTATTGCACTGCACACAGGCCGAGGCATCGAGAGAACAGAACGGTACGGCGGTATCGACCGCCGGACAATCGAGACATTCCTCACCGCAGGCGAAGGCCTGGTCACACGCACGACAGCGGCCCGCGTCGGTATCGCAGTAACTCAACTCACAGGCCGAATCGGTATCTCCGCCGCACAGAGGCCAGGTATCGGTATCGATCGGTTCGGTTTCGGTGCCGGTATCTGTGTTCGAATCAGTATCGGTATCAGTATCCGTGTTGGTATCGGCATCAGTGTCTGTATCGGCATCGGTATCCGTGTCGGTATCCGTGTCAGTATCAGCGTCACCGTCTGTAGTGTCTGATTCGCTGGCACTGTCGGAATCGTCGGTCTCGGCCAATTTATCTTTCAACACTTGCGGGTTATCTTTAAGAGAGCACCCGCTCCACAGCAAAACCATTCCCAGAACAAGTAACAGATGTGTGTGTAACTTCATTAGAACGTTCCCCCAATCGAAAAAGCGCCGAACTTCGGACCAATCAGTACGCCCGGTGTCAGCGCCACGTCATCTTGACTATCGGCGTTTTTTGAATTCGCGTTGCTTTTAGATTTTTTAAATCGGCTGAAATCCGTAAACAACGCAAGCACACCCGTTGCGACCAGCCCCACACCGGTGGCGACCAATCCCACTTTGACCGCGGTCTGCAGATTTTCAACCGATTCGATATTGCTGAGCGCGTCGTCTCTGTCGGCGGTTCCCAAATCAATATCATCTTCGGTGGTTTCGTATTTTTTGTGGGCAACGCCGTTTAAAATCAATGTCGTCAGTCCAAACGCTGCGGTTGTACCCGCAGCGATGAAAAGCGGCAGGGGACGCAGCTTCTTGCTGTCGGTATACACAGTGACCGGTTTCGCTGCATCGTCCGCGCCCGTATCGGTATTTGCAGTTTCAGCGGGCGCTTCGGGGCCGGCGGGGCTCTGCAGTTTTGCATCTTGCTTCATAGCCAGCGCAATGGTTCCCTTGAGCCATTCCAGCACTACGTAGAACCCGGCGGTGCGCTCGTCGCTGACGTCTTCGCGAATCGCGAACGAAACCGTCGCACGATAGGTGACCTGTTCGTCATCTTCGATTTTCACCACAATCACATCATCGACATTCAGTTTGGCCGCCACCCGCTGCAAACATTGGTCGTCGCACTCCCCTTCCACCGACTCTTCCAGAATCGCCGCCGCCACATCATCGCCGGTGATCACATCATACCCGGCCTCCGCGACGCCTTCGAGCACCTGCTCCTCCACCTTTTCGGCCGCTTCATCCACTTTTTCACCGCTGGCCAAATCCACATACTGAGGAGGGGCCACCGCCACGCTGCGCGCCGCCGCATTCGTACCGAATAAACCAATTAGAGCTACAATCAAAATTGTTCGAATCATCATCATTCGCTTCTCATTCTTGTATGCGATTTCAGTCCCTATTCCAGTCCAAGGTGTCGTTTCGCCTCTACATCGTTAGGATATAGCGCAAGCACCTTTTGCCACTGTTCCGTCGCTTTATTCATGTTTCCGCTCGCTTTATACAACACTCCCAGAAAATTTCTACGTTTTGCTTTCTTGGAAGCGGGTGAATAAATGAGAGATTGCTCCACTTTTTTTATCGCTGTCTGATAATCACCGGTGGCATAGGCGGTTTTTCCCAGCCCGAACCACGCATCAGACGAACGATGATCGTGATGAATCGCCTGTTTGAAATCTTTGGTAGCCGCATCAAACCGACGTGCACGCAAATGAGCGTTGCCGCTTTCAGTGAACTCCACCGCAAGCTCCAAGGATTCTTCTTTGGTCTCTTCCCGCTCCCGCAGCTCTGACATCATGGCGGCCACATCTGAGTCTTCGGTATCATTCACCGCCACTTCAGTATCGACCGCGAGCGACGCGGGTTTCATCACAATCGAGGGAGAGTCGCTTACTCCCATTCTGTGATCCCCGTCCATGCCCGCGGTGTAACCTTCAGGGGAATCCGCGGCTGCCTTTATTGTATTCAAAGACGATTCCTCGTCATCGACAAGTTTCGGTACGTTTTCGTCAGTGTCTTTTTGCGCTTTAGTATCACCGAACAGCGCGACAGCGCCGCCGATGAACGCCAGCAGACCCACACCGACAATCACCGGCACCAGAATCGCGCGCGATTTTTGCCCGGATCCGCTCGCGGGCAATTTCACGCTCGATTCGTCAGGCGCACGGGTCTTTTCACGTTCGCCCAGTTTAGCCGCCACCTCACGCAACGCTTTTGCCATTTCGACAGCGCTGCTGTAACGCTTGTCGGCGTTCTTGTGCAATGCCTTCACGCAGATGGCTTCGAGTTGGGTGGGAATATCTTTCTTTCCAGTGCGCTTGGAAGGAGAAACCAGTTTGTCGTTAATGGCCTTGTGCAGGGCCTCCCCCACCGTGCGGCCGTGAAACGGCGTTTCTCCGGTAAGGCATTCATAAATCATGACGCCCACCGCGTATAAATCGGAGCGGGCATCGTCTGTGCCGCCGCGAATCTGTTCGGGCGCGATGTAGTCGACCGTACCGCAGATATGGCCGGTTCGGGTCAGCGCTTCATTTTCAGAGTCGAGCCCCACCGACTTGGCAATACCAAAATCCAAAATACGAGCGCCGGAGCTGGTCAAATGAACATTATCGGGTTTCAAATCGCGATGGATGACGCCGGCTTCGTGGGCCGCCTGCAACCCGTCGCACACCTCGGCCATCACCGTGGCGATTTCACCATACGAAAAATTGGCTTCCCATATGCGATGCGATAGGGGCTTGCCGTCGAGCAAGTCCATTGCCAGGTAATAATACCCCTTTTCGCTCACGCCGAAATCCTGCGCCCCCACAATATTGGGGTGACCGATGTTGCCGATAATCCGCGCTTCCCGTTTGAATCGCTCCACCGTATTTGAATCGGACATCACGCGTTCGTGCAGCACTTTTACCGCGCACCGCTTGTTCAACCCCTTGTGCTCCGCTTCAAAAACGGTTCCCATTCCCCCTTCGCCCAGCTCGCGCAGAAGATGATAACGGCCATCGAGCACATACCCCGGTCCAAGCGTGGTCGCGCTCTGCGTGGTAGTTTCGAGTGCCAGCTCCGCCGTTCTGCTGAGCATGAAGCGAATCAGTTCCTTGATTTTGGTAGAATCGTCTTTGCCCAGACGGGTCGTCAATTCCGCCAGACCGTCCGGCGGGTGCCCTTCGGCGTATTCCCCCATAATTTCAACCAGCACACTGCGCATGGACGCCGCGGTGGAATACCGTTCGCTCTGGTCAGCGTGCAGTGCCCTGAAGATGAACGCATTCAGCGCATCGGGAACACCGACCGCCAGCTCACTCACAGTGGGCGGAGACCATTCCGAAGTGGATTCAGATGGCAATTGGCCGCCCAGCAGCGCTACAAAAATCATCGCCACGGCCCACAGATCGGCCGCCACCGACGGCTCCGCGTCGTCTTCCACATGGGGCGGCAGATAAGGGCTGCGCAATCGAATCAACTGGGCATGGGTGGCTTCATCCACAATGAACCGAAGCATCGAACCGAAGTTGAGCAGTTTGACCTCACCCGAAAACGACACAATCACGTTGTTCAGTCGTACATCGCCGTGACGCATGCCCATCGGGTTGCCGTGAATGTCTTCCCGGCGGTGAATGTAGTCGAGCCCGCGCAGCATCTCGGTAATCACATGGGCGGCCAACTCCCACGGCCATGCCTCCTTCTGCTGAGAGGCCAGTTCCACCATGCGATCAAGGGTCAACCCCTCCACATACTCCCTCGCCACAAACGGAATATCGCCCTGTACACTGACTTCCATGATTCGCGCGATGTTGTCGGAAGACAACCGCGACAAGGCGCGTGCCTCTTCCTGAAACAGACCGATGAATTCGGCTTCCTGTGCCACGCGAGGGTAAATGCACCGAATCACCCGAAGCTGATCAATCCCCTGCTCCACGCCCCAGGCCGACAGAAACTGCTCGCTGATAGGGTCTCTCGAAAACCGCGACAGCAAATGATACTTGCCCATTCGAACAGGTAAATCCTTATCGCTGAATGTGAAGCTGGTAGCCGACAACTTCGATGGTTTCATCAACAACCCCTATCGCCTAAAACCAGGATTCGTCAAAAAATGCCAATTGTACGTTTCGCTTTTTCACGCCCACCGAATAGCGCACCATCTCCCGGGCCAGCGCTTTCCCATCAATAAAGCCCACCGGGGCAAGATTGGGAATATCGGCCTCCCGCTGCGCTTCCGGAGAAACGTCGCCCACGGTGATCACCAACCCGCGCGATGCATTGTAATGATGAAGTGCCCCCCGCAATGCGGAGACATCGGCATCGGAGACCGGCCGACCCTGCCCTTCTTTGCGAATCACCACCGCGGTATAAAAGTTGCCGCCCTGACGGCGGTTTGAAATTTTCAGGTGAAATTCACCTTCCCTGCCGCGCGACACGGGCTCCGCCGCACTGTAGCCCATCTGCTTTAATACCAAAATCACCAACTGGGCCAGCCGCGAAAGGGAGAGGGTTTTCAGTTTTCGAAACACCTGCCGCTCCGCAATCTGAGACAAGCGCGCCGCAATATCGAATGCGTTTTCTTCGAGGGTCACCACTTCAGACGGCACCTCCCGGGCGCTGAGCGCCCACCCGCTTTTATGTTTCACAAACCGAGGACGTCGCTCCTGCCGATGCCGCTCGAGGTTGTCGGCATCGAGCAATGCGTCCACAATGTACTCGGCATTAGGAGATGCCAACCGCAGACGTTCCGCGATATTTTTCCCGGTGAGCGGATGATTCTGCTGATGCAACAGGTTTTCCACCGCATCGGCGAACCCCTGAGGCGTATTTTTCTCGCGCGAAGGATTTTGATCGCGCGGCACGTTTTTACGGCTGTTTTCGTCACGGGACGAACGGTTGCGGCCGTGCTCATTTCGATGTGCGTCGTTGCGCGGTGCAGCTGAATTTTCGGCAGTACGCGCGGGCTCCGGCCGAGGTGGTTCCGTCCGTTGTTCCGCGGACCGCTGCTCAACATCTGCATCCGACCGTTCCGACGACCGCTCCGGCCTCTCGTCTCTTCGGGCATCGCGACTGCTGCGATTTCTGGAACGACGACTTCGTCCCCGTTTGCTCGAACCGTTCTCACTATCACGCCGTTCAGAAGATGGTCGATTTCCGTCGTTCCCTTCCTGTCCCGGAGGCTCTTTGCGAGATTCCGGGGTAGATTCAGGCTGCGGCGGCGGTGCGACCGGTTTGGGTTTTCCGGGCGGTACCAGTTGACCTGCCTCGTTTTTCCAGCTTTCCAGTGCAAAAACCCCGGGCTTCACACGAACAAACGGGCCTTTCCCCTTGGCGACCGCAGCGGAAATGCGTTTGGACATCGTCTGCTCGGGGGTTTTCCCCACATGCGATAACAACTCCGCATCCACTGCTTTTTCAGCGATGAGACGCGCGTGAAGCGGCGCGCCCTCCCGTCGTAAAATTTCTAAAGCGGCTTCAATAAATGTCATGTTTACTCTTTCCAAATAAGAGAGCGTCTCTCTTCAGATAATTCTCAAAATAGAGATGGATATCAGATTTTTCATACATTGTCGTACTGAACATATGAAAATGGTTTTTAAATTGCAATTAATGAACAGTTTTAATACAAATTTTTCAGCATACGGATTTTGCATCGCAAATCTATTTTTCCAAAGGAAAACGCATGAAATTCAATCGTATTGGTATTTTATTGGGCGGATTATCCCGCGAACGTGAGGTCTCTCTGGCCGGTGGGAAAGCAGTGTCCCGGGCACTTCAGAACTGCGGGTACCAGGTGGTTGAAATCGATGTCACCCACCAACTTGATAAACAGCTGCGGGCAGCCGATATTGATGCGGCATTCATCGTTCTTCACGGCCGCCACGGGGAAGACGGCACGGTTCAGGGGATGCTCGAAATGATGCAGATTCCGTACACCGGGTCGAATGTGCTGGCCTCAGCATTGGCCATCGACAAAGCCAAAACCCGCCGAGTGCTCTCCGACGCCGGAATTCGGGTGGCGCCGGGTGTGCTGCTGACGAAAAAAAATCAGACGAATCTTCCATCTCATATCCAGCTGCCGGTGGTGGTCAAGCCCGCCGAGGAAGGCTCGTCCGTGGGAGTGAGCATCGCCAAAACAGCGGCCGACTACGCAAAAGCGTTGGAAGAGGCCTTCGCATGCTCGAAAAATGTACTGGTGGAACAGTTTATTGCTGGAAAAGAAGTGCAGGTTGCGGTTCTTGGTGAGCGAGTGCTCGGTGCGGTCGAAATTGAGCCCCATCGCGAGTTTTACGACTATAGCGCCAAATATGAACCGGGAGGCTCCACCCACCATATTCCGCCGCGCATCGCAGATTCCTCGCTGCAAACACTGCTATCGGCAGGGAAAGAGGTCTTTGACGCCGTCGGCTGTGCCGGCGCGGCGAGGGTGGACTTCATTCTGACAGATACAGGCGACGTGTACTGCCTGGAAATCAATACCATTCCCGGCATGACCGAAACCAGCCTGCTGCCTGAAATCGCCGCCCATGCGGGCCTCAACTTCGAACAGTTGGTCACCGAAATCATCGAAAGCGCCGCCCTTCACGTGTAGTCAATCATTTCAGACACGGTGTAGAAATCCCCTTTCCCCCCTTTCCAAGGAGGAACCGAAAAGGCAGCGCAGCTCGTAGGGTCCGGGGTTTAGCTCCGGCCGCTGAAAAGGGTGCGGCGGCAGATAAACTACCGCCCTACAATATTTTTGCGACTTTGCGACCGCTCTGCCTTTTCAATTGGGGGCGGGGAATTTTGTAGTGACTTGTGCCATTCCGGCTGTTCTACAATTTATTCGGTGGATGAATCTGTGCCGGTGTCCGTATCGGTCGCAGTGTCCGTGTCGGTGTCCGTTGACGAATCCGTGTCGGTGACCGTATCGGACTCGTCATCGGTGGGATATGTGGAGCCCTTGCCGATGGATGGGTCGACTTCGTACTCGAAATCATCTTGCTTCACCACCGTGCATGCCGCGACAAACACCAACACAAAAATACACAACCAATAAATAGAACGACTCATACTCACCTCAACAGAAAAACTGCGCCGCGATTGATGCGATGCGGTGGAGGAGAATAGGTAAAATCCCGCCGTTTGGCAAGTCTTCGTACGCAGTGGCGAAGCGAATTTCTAAAAAAGACACGATTTGATAATTGATCTGCATTTCTTATATTAATGAAAACCGCCTGTTGCCGAATTTAATAGTACGCGGTTTGTTCCTCTTTTGCAGTGGCGCGAATCACATTTACTTCAGCGATGTTGAGGCGATTCCATTGAATTACCAGCTTGAAAACGACTTTCAACTCACCTGCGCAAAATGCGGCAGCACCAATCCGACCTCCGCCAAATTCTGCAATTCCTGTGGCACCCCGATGGACTCGATGCTTTCAAACGACACCCAGACTGATCCATTCATCGGAAAGCTGGTGGGGCATCGCTTTGTGGTTCAGAAAAAAATTGGAGAAGGCGGCATGGGGGTGGTGTATCGAGGCATTCAGACAGGCATCGAACGGCCGGTCGCATTGAAACTGCTGCATGCGGAATTCGCGAAAGATAAAACGCTGCTGGAACGATTTAAAAACGAAGCCGCGACCGCGAGCATGCTGACGCACCCCAACACAGTCACCATTTATGACTTCGGGTCCACCGATGACGGTTCGCTATACATCGCCATGGAATTTCTACAGGGAACCGAACTTTCTCAGGTAATCAAATCAGAAGGAGCGATGAACTGGATGCGGGCGGGTGAAATCGCCATCCAGATTTGCAGTTCTCTCGAAGAGGCACACAACAACAAAATCATTCATCGGGATTTAAAACCCGACAACATCATGCTGAGTGACCGGGGAGAGCGTAAAGACATCGTCAAAGTGCTCGACTTCGGCATTGCCAAAATCAAAAACCGAGAAGACCAAAAACAGTTAACCGCAGCAGGCGAAATTTTCGGAACACCGGAATATATATCACCCGAGCAAATCAAAGGCGAATCACTTACCTCATCGAGCGACATCTATTCGCTGGGCGTTATTCTGTACCACATGCTCACCGGCACCCTGCCCTTTGTCGCGCCGCAACCGATGGCACTTCTGGTTAAACATTTGGCCGATGTGCCACCGCCGTTCAGCCAGGCCAACTCCACCGTACACGTGCCCACCGAACTGGAAACGCTGGTGATGCTCTCGTTGGCGAAAACCCCCAAGGAGCGGCCGCGGTCAATGGCGGAGATTGCCGGTTTTTTAAAACAGCTGATTAAGACACACAAGCAGCAGACCATTCAGATAGAATCCAGCCTTTCGAAAGTGATTGCCGACAAAAGCCAACGGATTTCTGTGCACGCGTATCATCCGGCATCGAATGAGGCGCATGCCCACAGCTTGCCCTCGAAGAACCCGGCGGCGGAACAGCGAAGTATGTCGGCCAGGTATCCGGCGGTTCCGCAGAGAAGTATTTCGGACAATTACCCCGCGATGGACCAGAGAAGCCGCTCAGCCAAATATCCGGCGGTGCAACAGCGAAGCATGTCGGCCAGGTACCCCGCGGTTCAACAGAAGAGTATTTCGGCAAACTACCCTGCGATGGACCAGAGAAGCCGTTCCGCCAAATATCCGGCGGTGGAAGCCGCGCCAACGTCCGGCGCTCATCAAATCGTCTCTGCGCCGTCTGAAAAAACAATCAACCACCGCCCCGACGCGGCCGTGGACAGTTCAGATCAGAACGCAACACTGGTGGAAAAGCCGCACCAGAAAAAATTCAGCGCCGATTATCTGGACACCGATTTCCCGAGCAAAAATCGCAGTAAAGATGAGATTTTGCGCGAACTGATCAAAAAAATGAAACGAAAAAGAGATTTTCCCGCGGTTTCCAAACATGTTTCGGAGTTGAACTCGAAAGTGTCGAACGACTCAATCTCCGCGCGACAGCTGTCAAACGTGATACTGAAGGACTACTCTCTGACCAACAAGCTGCTGAAGCTGATAAATTCACCATACTACGGACAAGTGCGTGGAAAAATCACCACGGTTTCGCGCGCGGTGGTGCTGATGGGATTTGACCAGGTTCGGCAGGCGGCGCTGGGACTGTTGATGTTTGACCATTTCTGTATGCAGGCCGGTCCCGAAGCTCAGGCGCTTTCCAATTCAATGCTGGCGTCGCTGCTCAGTGGATTGACCGCCCGTCACATCGCCGGTCGCGTACCGGGAATCAATATTGAAGAGGCGTTTGTGTGCGCCATGATGCGCAGTCTGGGAAAGAACCTGGTGGCCTTTTATTTCCCGACCAAGTACCAATCCATACTGCAAACCATGCGCAAGAAAAAACTGTCTGAAGAACGCGCCAGTACCGAGGTACTGGGCGTGACTTTTGAAGAACTGGCCCAGGCCCTCGCGAGGGAATGGTCGCTGCCCGATTCCATTTTGCAATCGATGGCCAAACTGCCGGACGGCCCCCTTGATAAACCGAAAGACGCCGGAGAAAAAATGCGCAACGTGTCGGCATTTTCAAACGAGCTCACGTACATATCCACTCATGGTTCGCTCGAAACGCGTATCGATGACATGAATGCATTGCTCCACAAGTATGAAGAAACGTTCCAGATGAGCCAGGAAGAAGTGGAACAGCTTTACGAAGACCTGTCTGAAAAGTTGGAAGACTACTCCGAAGCGATGAATCTCGGTTTTAAAAACAGTCCGCTCATCAAGCGAATTATGGCCTGGAGCGGTCACCAGGTTTCAACCGTGCCCGACCCGCTCACCATCGCCCCGGCCGGCGATCATACGGTTCGCCCGTTGATTTCGTACACCCCTGAAAAACTGGCGCGCGAGGAACGGGTGGCCCGGGAGCGTATTCTGCTTCAGGGGGTTGATGAAGTGGCCGCCGCGGTGGCCCGTCACGAAGACATGAACAATATCGTTTCGATCGTTCTCGAAACCATGTACCGAGGACTGAAACTGTCTCACGTGCTGTTTTGCTTGTACGATACCAAAACCGACAGCATTCGGGCACGCAGCGGTTTCGGAGATGAAATCGACGATTTAATTCGCAAATTCCATTTCAAACATTCCCGCAGCGGCGACCTGTTCACCACGTCGATGGCCCAGGGGCGAGACATGTTTGTGGATTTAAACAACAAAGGATATCTAAGCAATATCCCCGCGTGGTACCGCGACAATATCGTCCCGTTGCCGCAGCAGTTCATTATTTATCCGGTTCTGGTCAATTCATTTGCGGTGGGTCTGTTCTACGGTGATGTGGCCGAAGGACAGGAAAAATTATCGCGGGCCCATCTGTCGCATATGATGAAACTGCGAGCCAATGCCACCAAAGCCATCAAGCGCGCCATGCCCAAAATCCGCAAGCGCTGACCGCATGCCCGCAAAAATGCACTTGAGTCGCTTCTGACGCTTGAAACTTCTCGGCATTTCCACTACATCCATTGGGTCCATTTTATCCGTTTCAACGATAGGAGAAACCAATGAGCGCAAAAGATGTCGCCGCTAAGAATTTTGAATCTCATCTAAAGAACAATGTGTATCCCGGTCGGGGGATTGTGGTTGGAAAGCTGCCTACCGGAAACTTCGCCATTGTGTATTTCATCATGGGCAGAAGCGTGAACAGCCGAAATCGCCGATTCAAATTTGACGGAGACCGTCTTTGGACCGAACCCGTCGATGAAAGCAAAGTAAGCGATCCCAGTTTGATTATCTATGACGCGATGCTGGCAACAAACAATGTTCATCTGGTAAGCAACGGCGACCAGACCAAAACCATTTACGACTTTTATCAACAGGGAGATTGCTTTACCAAGGCGCTTCGCACACGAGAGCGCGAACCCGATGCACCCAATTACACGCCCAGAATCTCGGCAATGATCGATTTTTCGGGAAACACGCCGAAAATATATATGAGCGTTCTTTCCGCCAACCAAGTGGACCCGGCGTTTACCGACAATTCCATGTTTACACCTGCGTTGCCGGGCAACGGGAACGGTTATTGTTTGACCACCTATATGGGTGACGGCGATCCCCTGCCCTCTTTCAATACCATGCCGCTGCTGATGCCGCTGGAAGGAACCGTCGACGAGGTGCTCGATACCTACTGGAATGCCCTCAACAGCGAAAACCGCGTATCCCTTGGGGTGAAAGAAATCGACGCCGATGGAAACCTGGTGAAAATTGTTGTGAAAAACTGTCACGACGGAGATTAAACACATCTTATGACTATTTCAATTGACCTATCCGGAAAAACCGCGCTGATCACCGGCGCCACCGGGCAGTTGGGTCGCGTGATGGTGCAGACCCTCGCCCAATGCGGTGCTGATGTGATTATCCATTACAAACACAATCAGAAACATGCGGCCGTACTGCGCGCTGAGATTGAAGCGCTCGGTGTTCGCGGGTTTGTGGCCACGGCAGACGTTGGTGAATACGATTCGATGATGGCAATGAAAGCCGAAATTGAATCGAATTTCAAACTGCCGGACATCGTGGTGACCAATGCGGTGACCCAGATTTTCCCCTGGAAAACCGTGCTGGAAGAAGAAGTCGAAGATTACGATAACCAGTTTAAAAGTTGCGTTATGCAGAACGTGCATGCGGCGAAAGCATTTGTTCCGCATATGGTTGCACAAAAATGGGGGCGCGTCATCGGCATCAACACCGAAGTGTCGATTCAGACATATGAGACCCAATCGGCCTATGCTGCGGGAAAAAAGGGAATGGACGGTGTGCTACGCGTTCTCGCACGGGAAGTGGGTCCCGATGGGGTGACGGTGAACCAGGTCGCCCCCGGTTGGACCATCAGCTACAAGGATCGGCAGAAAGGGACGGAGATTCAGGAATCATACGCGAAAACAGTTCCGCTGCGGCGCCGGGGGGAAGACAGTGAAATTGCCAATGTGGTGGCTTTTCTGGGGTCTGATCTGGCCAGCTTCATCACGGGTGCATTCATTCCGGTAAACGGTGGCAACACATTCGTGGGCGTATAACACGCAAGCAAAAGATGCTATAAATCGGGATCACTCCATTCGTCTGCGTACCTGCTAACAAACGGAAACATCACTTTTTTATTTTTTCCAGCCATTACCGCCAACCCGGCAATCGTCACCAGCACAATCAGCGACATCAACGCACGCACCAGCTCGAAAATCATTCCAATCAGCGGAAACGCCGAAAATACCGACAGCGCAATGAAGAGCAGCATCCACGCTGCCCATAGAAACAGCGATTGAACCGCACAATACCGCACGAACCGATTTTCGGATTCAATAAAGATGAAAACAATGCCGAAGAGATACGCCAGAATGCCCGCCGTTTTCTGGTCGAGACCGGTACTGCACGACGAATCCGCCACATCAACAATTAAAAAGAAACGCTTATTCGAATTCATCTGTCTGCTCCGTCTCCTGCTGCGCCGCTGCGCTGGGCAGCCAGGAATGCTCTCTTGAAACAACAAGATCATCGTCAATATCGTCTAATGTAACCTGTGCTTCAGCCTCTTCTTTTAAACTGAACATCGGCACGGGGTCAACCCGCGCGCCTTCAGTGTTCCACCGCAACAGCTCTACGTCTGTTCCCCGCACGCGCAAAAACGTAAACCGCCGTGCATCACGAATGATGCGACTCCACGGGTTGACCACGGTAGTCCATGTGCCGCTGTTCGCGTAGACAGTACCGTTGTCATCAATCACGCTGTTATCCACATGATGAGAGTGGCCGAATATCAACACCTTCGCATCTACAATTTGCGCCAGTTCCGCAGCTGATTTGCGCATCTGTTCGTGCTCGGTCACTCGCCACAATCGAATCTTTTTTCGAAAATGAGACCATACCCAGAACGCCCCCACGATGGACGAAGCGGCGAACAACGACATGATGAATGCGTTGGCCGCCAACCAGGGAATCTCCTGTATGAGCATGAAAAACAGAATCCACAAATACAACACCACAAAGGTAAAAACTCCCGCCCACATACCGCGCCGAACCAGCGGCTCCATCGCGCGCTTCACCACCGCCGCCTTGCTTGCCGGCTCGGGAGACACTTTCAGTTTGTCCCATTTGTCATAAAATTCGGCGATGCCCGTCTCATTGGCAACCTGCTGCGTCTGGCTCTCGTGGGTTTCCTTTTCTCGTCTGGAAAACTCTCCCGCCCCCACCTCTGTGCTCGGACTCAACGCGGCGATAAAGTAGGGATAATGATCCTTGTAAACCTTCCACACGTCGAACACGTTGTATCGCCGAATGAAATCCATATATTGTTCGGGCGACACCAATCTGGGCGCATACGGGTCAAACTGACGGACCCGATTGTAAAAATATTTCACGAACACCGACCCGATGGGGTAGTCGAGCAGCTCAACATCCATTTCAATCGCACCCACTCTGGTGCGACGTGTAAACGTGGGCTTCAACGGATACCGGTTGCTGTTGGCTTTATCGTATTGATGCCCATGCTCGATATGAACCCGCCCCTTTTCACGATAAAACAATTGGTGAAAACGCACCTGACGGTGAAGCTGTCTGAGGGATGCGCCGTCCTCAACGAACGACAACAGTTCCAGGAATCGTTGCTGCACCTCGGTGAAGTACAGTTCCAAATCATGGTTGCCGCGCAGAATTTCAACGGAAAAACCCGCCCGAATGAATTTTGACAATGCTTCAAAAAATATTGGATGCCCCTTGGCAATGACATTCAGCTTGAACACCGATTTCGCAGCGGTCGCGTTTAAACCGAACTTCATCTCCGCACGAGATACGTGCATATCGAGGGACTGTGCCACCGCTTTCGACGGAATGCGCGTGATCGTTAGGAAATCAAAGACGTCTCCGTTCAACACCAACTTCATCGAATCAGGAGCATCGCTGTATTCCCGGGCTAAATAAGAGAGGAATCGGGCGAAATCCTCGTCGTGAAAAAAATCTTCAGTTGCGGCGAACCGTTTGCCGTCCTGACGTCCTTCACCGAGATGTAAATCGCTAACAACGTAAAGATCTTTCATACATATAAAATGTAACGAACCATTCGTTTTTGTCTATGAAAAACGGGTAGCAGTCAATGCGCTATCGGGTACGATGCAGCAGCGATAAAGACAGCTGCTCTAACACAGAAATTACCGCCGAGTTAGATGCGGACACCCCGTTCAGTGCGTCGATGGACAGGCGGGTGTGCTCTGCGGCAGCGGTTCGTGTCGCTTCCAGCGCGCCGGTAGACGCCACTTTTACAGCGATCTCCGACGCATAGCGGTTTGTTTGTTCGCCGGCTTTGAGTTGCTCGAGCAGTTCAACCACAGCGGGGTCTTTTTCTGCGGCTAAAATTACCGGCAGTGTCATCTTTCCCTGTGAAATATCGGCCAACAGGTTCTTGCCGAGTTCAACTGAATCCGAATCAAAATCAAGAACATCGTCGATCAGCTGAAATGAAATACCGATATGATGTCCGAACTTTCCAAAATAGCCGACATTCTTTTCATCTCCGCCTCCGAACATTGCACCTGTGGTGGTGGCAAACGAAAACAGACTCGATGTTTTGCCGTTCACTATCTCGAAGTAGTCGTCCTGGGTGGTATTCACCGTTTCCCGAAACCGAAGCTGTATAATTTCGCCCTCGATCAACGCTTTCAGTGTTTCAACGAAACGCTGAGTATATACCGCGTCCATCTGCGCGATATAGTCGACACAGCGCATCAGCATGTAGTCGCCACCAAGAATGGACAACGCGTTGCTCCACACCATTCTCGATGCGGGTTTCCCGCGCCGAACATCACCTTCGTCAATCACATCATCGTGAAGCAGCGTGGCGTTATGAAGTAGTTCGCATACAGTCGCCAGCACTATCGGCTCTGACGCGGAGGAAAACGCTTTCGCTCCCAGCATACACAACGCCGGCCGAATCCGCTTCCCGCCGGCATCCAATATATAATCCGCGATTTCGCTTACGGGTTTCGGCGCTTGCCGGGTGCTGTCGAATAGTGCGTCTTCAATTTTGGCAAGGCCTTCATCCAACAGCAAAGAAACAGAGTCGATAGCCTCTGCAGTGGCACTGTCCAACCCCTGTTCATCAGAGATTTGCTTTAAAACTGATAGGGATTTGCTCATGGTTCGGTTCAGACCACCGGTTTGAATTGATAATTGTGATTATGCGCCAAGAAGGAATCGAACCTTCAACCTCCGGATTAAGAGTCCGCTGCTCTGCCTAGTTGAGCTATTGGCGCTTCTTTTTTGCTAGCACGCTCGGGGTGACTCGAACACCCGACCTGCGGATTCGAAGTCCGACGCTCTATCCAACTGAGCTACGAGCGCAAAACGAAAACGCGAATCGTTCTTCAGGGTGAGAAACGGGATTCGAACCCGCAACAACCGGCACCACAAGCCGGGGCTCTACCGTTGAACTATTCTCACCATAATCCATCGATAACTCGTCGACGGAGTTGGGATTATATTCTGGAGATCGCCGATGGCAATATATTTTTGAAATTTTTTACTTTTTTTTCGGGCATCGCTTTGATGAATCTTAAAGTTCGGAATTTGCGAATTTTTTATTCGCCACACGTATAAAGTACGTAGGTGGCAATCGTTGTTTTTGATCTTATAAATACCTTTTTAATGATGCGAATCTTTGCTACACAACGCAGAACAACCGAACAATGAAATGACTATAGATGAACCATTACAATAAATTTCAAAGTATCCTTTTTTTACTGCTTGTGCCATTCTGCGCGTTGTCCGTTGCTGCCTCCGAAACCGGTGCGGAGGGACCGCCGGCGCCCGAAAAGAAAGAATCTTCCAGAACGGTTACATTAACTCTCGACGAATGTGTGGCGCGCGCCATTCGAAACAGCGACAAACTGGCGGCGGAAAGACATCGACTCAGCGCGTTGGAGTCGCAAAAAAAATCGCTGCTGTGGGAACCGTTTTCCCACTTTTACATCCAGGGGAAATTTGCGCTGGTGCCCGACAAATGCGCAGATGTAACCGGCGGCACCTACGCCAGCTGCAGCGGTGAAACCGAGTCAGAAGAAAATTGGGGCAGCGACCTGGGTCCGAGTTTTCACATTAAACTGGCCGGCGCCATTCCCATTCCCACATCCAGAAAAATGTCTGCGGGCAAACGCGCCCTTGATGAAGGGATTTTGGCCAAATCGGCGATGATGCCTTCGATTGAAAATGAAATCCGATTCAATGTTCATCAGGCGTTTCATGCGATCACCGGTGCACGGGAAATGCTGTACACATTGTCGCAGGGCCGAAAACATCTGGTGAAAGCCCGGGAGAAAATCGAAGAAAACCTCGAAAAGCAGGAGGGTACAGAAACCGAAATCGACTTGGTGAAACTGAAGGTATTTGAAGCGCAATTGGATGCGATGGAACAGGAAGCAATAAAAATTGAAAAACAAGGTTTAGCCGCCCTTAATTTTCTGGTCCCCACTGAAAATAACAAGCGGGTAGACATTCCCGAAGAGCCGCAGACGGTAGTTGACGACCAACTCGAAGACTTGGGGGCATATAAGAATCTGGCGCTTGAAAATCGCCCGGAACTCGAAGCTTTACGGCATGCGGTCAGTGCATACGAAGCCAAAGTGGCGTACCAGCGAACTGAAGTATTGCCGGAACTGGCACTGGTGGTTTCGCTGCGCGGCGGATACACCCCCGGTGTCCAGGTGAGAGAAAACGGAAACGACGCAGACATGCCCTGGGTATATGAGGACCCGTACAACTACGGTTCATGGGTGCCGGCAATGGCGTTGGTTATGCGTTATCCATTAGATTTCGGAAAAGATATCAATAAGTTGAAGCAAAGCAAGGCAGAGTTGGCAGCCATTATCATGGACAAAAAATGGGCGCTCGACGGTATTATGCTTGAAGTGGAAACCGCGTACGTGGAAGTCACCTCTGCAAAAGCCTCAATTGAAGCGCTCAATCGATCAAAACGATTGGCGCGAGGTTGGATGCTGGCGGCGGTTCAAAATCACGCGACCGGCATCGGCTCCTCCAAAGAGGTGAAAGACGCCCTGAAAGAGTACTTCGGCATTATGGCGCAACTTCACCAAAAGATTGCTGAATACAATATCGGCATCGCCAGATTGGAAAAAGTCACCGGTGGTGTATCGGCAAAGAAAAAAAATGAATAAGCCGGTTGGCTGCCGCGTCTCTTGGGTGTAAGCAACAGCAATTGGGAGATTGCGAAAAACGAGCTACTACCGAGTGGGAGAAATTATTATGAGACTTTTCAAAACGATTCTTGCCATATTCACTTTGACAATTGGTATTTCAGGTACCGCATTCGCCGCCGTCGGCCCGACCGAATACCTTAAATCGCTGGATAGTGAGATGAAGCCGCTGCTGGTAAAAGCCGAGCAGAACAAAACCAAAATACTTAAAATCGTTAAGAAAATGCTCGATTTTGACCGTTTGTGCAAAGACTCTCTGGGCAAGCACTGGGAAACCCGCACCGCAGAGCAACAGACGGATTTTTCGAAAACACTGACGGCACTGATTGAAAAGAATATCCTGCAGCGACTAAAAGACACCAAAAGCAGTGAAATTGTTTACGAATCTGAAAAGGTGAAAGGCGACAAAGCGACGGTTGTAACCATCGTCACCGATAACTCCGGCGCCCGCCCCGTGGACGTGGAGATTGCGTACACAATGGAAAAGAAAGGCAACAAATGGATCGTTGTCGACATGAAGACAGACGGCATCAGCCTGGTTTCCAATTACCGGTCCCAATTCAACAACCTGATTGAAAAAGAAGGTTGGGACCAAATGATGAAAAAAATGAAAGACAAACTCGCCGAGTAGCCTTCCCTGTCGCTTTCGCTTTTGAATACCGTTTGACATTCACTTCAATTCACATTGCTTCATTCACGCCTTTGCTGTAGGACGCTGCCGCCCCAATTGCGACAAAGATACGCCAAAATCGTAGTACGATTATTCAGTTCTTCATTGCGTCATCCCTCGTTTCTGAGCATCACAACAGACAAATTGCAGTTTGGCAGAAACATTTGTTATGATATATCGAAGACCAATACGGACACAAACAAGGCTACTCCATGCACACAGGATTTCCGATGAACATTCTCAAAAAAAAGCCGAAACCCGAGGTAAAAAATAATGTATTGCTAGGCAAAGGGAATTGGGCTTTCTTATTTCAAGGACATCAACACCAGTTCGACTACCTGATGGGGGAAAAAAAAGTCTCATCTTCTGATGTCGAAAATTTTGTTGGAAACATCGCTTCACGGACCGCATATTTTGATTCAACCGCAATTATCTACAAGCATCTGGTTTTTCCAAGTAAACCCATTGTGCAAAAGTCACTGCTGTTGCCCCCATACAATAACATAGAAAGTGTTTTTCGCAGATACTATCAGCGTCCACTAAAAGCCAAACACCTCGATGTTTTATATCCGCTGAAAGAGCTTCGCCAAAAGGAAGCGCAAAGTCCCACCTTCAGCAAGTACAATACCCACAACTCCGATATTGGGTATCTTGAGATTGTCAATCAATTATGTAGAAACACCGATATCCCCGAATTGCCGGAAACCCTCTTTGAGAAAACCAAACAACCCCTTGGCGGGGATTTGTCAAGAATGCTGGGTGCAAACGACACCAGCAAAGAAACGGTTCTCAATGTTGTTCGCGAACCGCGAATGTATCGTTTTAGCAATCAGCCCTATCTCCCCGGGAATACAAACAATGTTTTCATTTTTCATAACGACGAGTCTATTACGCCCAAGCGGCTATTGATCTTCGGAGACTCCTTTTTTCAGGGAGCGATTCGTTTTCTGCGACTGCTGTTTTCGGATATTCTGTTTGTTCGCAGCACTTTTGTTCACAGAGACATGGTCGAACAGTACCAGCCAGATGTGGTTTTCACCGGGAATGCAGAACGCTATTTAGCTCGAGTAAAAAGCGATACCGAAGCCAATCACTTCATGTTGGCGTTATACGGCGAACCCAGGTTCGCTCCGAACAAGCACTATTTAAATGCCCTGCAAGCAATGATGTCATATCGCTACTATCCACATTTGTACCAGCAATGGCTGGAATCCATCCGCAATGCCGCCCACGTGAATGCAATTGGGAATTCTCCGGCAGTCAACAATCCGAGTATTCTTCATGACGTAGCGGTATACTTTGAAAAAGAAGGCGACCCCGATACCGCGTTGAAGATTATGAAAGAGGCAAAACGACTTCGTCCAGACAACCCTTCATTTGCCACAAAATATAACGAGTATCTGAACGAAACCACGAAATGGCGCTAACCGGCTTAGAGGTCTGTGTGAACAATGCTTAGCGTTGCTTGCGCTTGTTTTTATTGCCTTGCGAATTCCACTCTCGAATTTTTTGCAGAATAAACGTCCCCGAAGGATTGAAACGTTTGGCCTGTTTCATAAAATGCAGCGCTGCGACATCCTGGTTATGCGCTTTGCAAAGAAGCGCTAATTCACGATAAAACACCGCGGGGGGAATAGACGGAAGGCCGTCAACCGCACCAATAAATTCTTCGAAATGACGAAAGCTGTTGTTTGCGCGGTTCAGAATTCGCGCTTTCATTTTAGGGACAATCCTCTCGCCCTGTGCGCCTTGAGGATACGTCTGTATCAGTTTACGGTTCAGCTCTGCGAGTCGCTTGCGTGGTTGTACGGCAACATTTTTATTTTCGCGAAGCGCTGAAAGAAAACGAAATGTGATCAGTTGAAGTTCCTCGGTTAAGTTCGGAAATACATCAAAAAAATCATCACAAAATGAAGTGCTCCATACGGTATCGTTCGTTCTATTTACATTTTTTGCGTCCGGATAATCAATGCCGGTTTTCTCTCTCAACCATTGTCGGTCAGAAAGGGAAGCTCTGTTCATTCTGCGCACCTGTACTGGGGTAAGTTGAAATTTATCCCCTCTAAGTCCAACCATCTGAGCAATATCGTCTCGCCTTCTCCCGACTCCAATCGTCCCTTTCACCATCAATGGAAGGATGAGATTAATATGTTCTACCAGCCGAACAACCTCGTAGCTTACACTTACATTTGCCTGTGTCTCTTCTTTCCCCACAATTGCCGTCTGCGCGTCCTGTTCGATGCCGATGCGGTCTAGAAAATCGCCGATCAACCCGGCTCGATGTTCACGTGCGTCTTCAAACTTGAAAACATGTACATGAGCTTTACCGAAGACCTGAAAAAATTTGCGAACATTTAAACGGAAAAAATCTCGAGCCTGTTCAATATAACGATCCATCGTTACAGAAAAGCCGTTTTTAGTTGCTTCCTGATAGCCGGAAGCCGCGTAACTGGCCGGCTCTCTTGTCGATAGAAGAACTTCAATTCTAGCATTGGGAATCACTTCCTCGAAATATGCTTTTAATGAAACTAGATTCTCTTTGGTGAGTTTGGAAACATCTTCTCCTGAAAAAATAATATTGCGACAGCTTGTAGTCTGTAGTTCCTGAGTCAGGTTTTCCCTAATTTTTGAATTAAATTCCTCAACCGCCGCGACACTGTTCAGACCGTTTTTTATATTGATATGATACTTATCGGGGTGATCACAAAACAAAGAGTACAATGGAATGCTATGATTGCGGGCAAGAGTCGGAGAATAAAAATACCCCTCACCTATCGATGCAAGATCAGCATGGTGGGCAAAAAGTACATTCTGTATTGTACTGGTTCCAGTTTTATGAAACCCGGCGTGCAGATAAATCGTTTTTATACTCATTGTTCGTATTCTCAGTCTGTTCAACCGCTTTCTCATAAGGTTGTTACTCACCAAATTCTTCGATATGACCAATGCGCAAATCAATTACGAGTTAGTCAAATCTTAATAACAGAACTTTTCATTCTTGCCAAAGAACTATGTTTTTAAAAGCGTTAGTTCTTACCGGCGGATGACTCACTTTTAAAAAACAGTTTGTGGGGAATTGGAAAGTTCAATATTTTCACCTTCAATATTGGCAAAAACGCGAACCACATTCTCGATACCAGGAGAGAGAACAGAAGACAAATCAAATCGGAACCCGTGTTTCCCGTTTGTAGAAAACCGACTCTGCAGATCTTCACGAAACTGATCCGCCAGAATTTCGGCCACTTTATTTTGGTTCACCCAAATATGGAGAACAACGGGTTCATCAGAATCTATACATCTGGCCCAACCGTATGCTTCTTTTTGAAATTGAATTCCGCCGAGATTTCCCAGGATGTTATTTGAACTCGCATGAATTGTCGCCATGTGCGTATTTCGACGCGAGCTGTCCAGATATTGCGGGTCATCCGGTTGAATACAATTTAAAGCGTTGTTCAACGCCTCTTCTGCTAGGGAGATGTCGAGAAATTCGGCCAGTCCAGACACGAATTTCTGTTTTTTTGTAATCGCTTTTTCATAGGAAAACAGAAAACACGGTCGCTTCACTTTTCTAACAAATTGCATCAGTTCATCATTGCGACGGATGGCTAACTTGATGCTTTTCATCGCATCGATTTCCATCGAAAGAACATTGCGTTGTGAAATTGCCATGATGTCTCTAAACGGAATCACGTAGTGTACATTTGTAAAATATTTTTCAAATTTGTGAATGTACCTTACCGCCGGTGGACGTTTGAACCCCCATATACTGTGAGCCGCATTTCGCTGATGAATCAGATCTTTCAGTTTCTTCTTGTCGAACTCTTCCTCCATCAGCGCGGCAATTTCTGTATCTTCGTACACCACGTTGTTTCTTTCACTACCCATAAAAACGCCCAGTTCCGCGAGAACTTTGGCAACCATTGACGTGCCCGATCGCGCAACCCCTAAAACAATAACGGTCTTGAGGGTCATGTTTTTTTTCTGTGGATGAATCACACAGAAGCCATAATTACGTAAATCGAGCATGACTACTACAATCGAGAAAGGGTTCTGGTGGGACTGGTCAACGTTGACTATTTGCCGTCAACTGCTTTTTCCAATTCGGAAAAACCGGGGAGCGTAGAAAGATCGGGGACAATCACGATGTCGATGCGACGGTTTTTCGCACGGCCATCTTTCTTTTTATTCGATGCTACAGGTCTGTATTCACCGTAGGAAGCCGCGCTGAGTGTTTCACCCTGCATACCGGCTTCCATCATCGCATCAACAACAACCATTGCACGTTTCGAAGCCAGCTCCCAGTTATTCTTGAATTTCTTTTTGCTGGTCAGCGGAACGTTGTCGGTATGACCTTCCACCTGGTACTCTTTGTCTTTAATGGTTTTTAAAACTTCGGCCACTTCCATGATAGCGGTCTTTCCTTCTGCAGACAGCTCCGCAGACCCGGAGTCAAACAGAATATCTGTCGGAAGAACGAGTACCATACGGCCGTTCTTGATTTTCACTTCAAGTTTTCCGGCATCGATGAGCGCCTGGAATTTTTTCAGCAGATTTTTAAATTCCTTCACCCGAGCTTCCGCTGCGGCTTTGCGTTCCTGCAGCTCTTTGACCGCTTTTTGCAACTCTTCCGCAGATGCCTCCAATTTAGCTTTGTCGTTGATTGTGCTGGTCAATTCATTTTGCAGATCTGCGTTTATCTTTTTCTCATCCGCCAATAGCTTCTCTGTGGCGGCAAGTGCGGATTTCAACTGCTCAATTTCTTCTTCAAGTTGCGCAACTTTCGCTTTTTCCTGCTCCAACGCATCAGCCAACTCGATAGTCTGTTTCTGAGAATCCGCCAATTCGCTTTTCACCGCCGCCAACTGTTGTGACGTTTCTTCGAAAAGACTTTTCTTTACACATCCGCTCACCGTAAGAGCCAGAACACACGCCATGATAATATACTGTTTCATTTCTTCCCTCCTTAAACAAGGATGTGATTCAAGTAGTGCACTTGTTCTTTTTCACATGTTTCTTTTTGGAAATGCATTTTACTTGGAAATCAAATTATAACAAGACAATATGAAGGACGGAGCAATAATGTCACAAATACTAAAAAAATACATATACAGATTATTTATCTGAAATGACCAAGCCTATTGACGGCAGTCATCGTTTTATCATAATTCTATCCTCATGAAAAAGTTATCTATATTACAACCCATCGTTTTATTGGCGGTTACTCTGGGCTTGTCTGCTGTATCCGGATGTTCGGGAGAAGTATTCGGCAGCATCGATGACTACAGGGCCGTGGTAACCATTCGCGCAGATGAATCGGTATATGACTTCAGCAATATTCGTACGTACCAACTTCCCAATACGGTTCTCGAAATAACAGAAGTCGATCAAACGTATACAACGGTCGATCACGCCCGAGATTTAGCCATTCTGGACCAACTCCGTACGGAATTGGCCGCCGCCGGGCTGACCAATGTTGTAGAACTCGCAGACGCTGAAACAGGTGAAACACCGGAGCCGGACGTTATTTTCACCGCGGCGCTGGTGGCGCAGGCTTCCTGGGGACTGGAAGGCGTCGCCCCCTGGGAAGAACTCAACCGGTTCGCATACTACCCCAGTACTCCCGTTGAAATGTCTTACCCGGCGGAATCCCTTATTATAACAATGGTAAGCCCCAACATCATCGTCGCAAATCGGCCGAATTTTTATTACGCGCTCTGGACCGCCGGCGTACACTACACTTACTCTGATGCAACGGAAGAAACGGTACGCAATGGAATTATTCAGGCATTCGAACAATCGCCATATATTGCCGCAGCCGTCGAGGAGGTCACCCCATGAAGCATTCCATTCGTATGAGCGTACCTCTTTTGACACTGTTTCTGTTCACATTCTCACTGCCGATTTCCGCGCAGGACGCACCTTCTGCTGCTGAAACAACGGCCGACACAGCCGCGAAACCCACAGATTCAGCGGCTGGCGCCCCCCCCTCAGAACCAGCTGACGATTCCTCGACAACGACAAATACAACGGTCGAAACAGAAGATACGCCCGAGGCTGACGCAGACAGCGACACGACGACCGACGAAGCCGGCGCGTCAGAATCCCCTACCGTAAATGAAGCCGACGCTGAACCTGTCAACGACGCGGAATCATCATCAAAGGTGGAAGCGTCTGAAAAAACAGAAAGCAAACCCGCCGAGAATCCGCCCACCGACACCCCGGCCGACGGGCAGAAAGTCGCGGTAAGTCATCAGGCGGTTGATGTTCAAACCGATGCCCCCAGCGTCCCCAAAGACGACAGCGCGGACTCAAAAAGGCATCTGTTTGTGGTTACCTACAACATGGCCAAACCAGGCGGTCAGACGGCGGAATTTGTCGATGAATTCAGTTTTGAAGGATTCGGGTTCGAATATCGTTTTCTATTAAAGAAAAAGCTGTCGATCGGCGCGTTGTTCTCGTGGAGCACTTTCGAGAAAAAAGAAGTGGGTGAATTCAATTTAGACGACAATACGACGATTACCGGCACACGCATTAAAATGGTGGACCTGATTCAGCTTGCCCCCAGCATTCACTACTACTTCACAACGCAATCGTCCAAAGCGGTTCCCTTTGTCGGAATGAATATGGGGCCATACTACGCATCACATATCATTGACTGGGGCTGGTGGTTCCAGAAAGAATCCACCTGGCAGTTCGGTTTTTCGCCGGAAGCCGGCGTTCGTATCTCCGGGCTGCCGGTTCCGCTGTATCTGGCGGTCCGATATTCATACTCGTTCAAAGCAAATACATTGAAGGCGCAGCAGTATCTCGGTATCAATATCGGTATTGCCTTCCTGAAATAAAAAGGCGAAATCCACAACATGGCCGCCGCTTCCACGGTAAAATGGCTTTGCGCATTGATGCTGTTCCTTTATACAGCTGCTTCTCACGCGGCAACAGAGCCCAATACTCCAAAATGGATGACAAGAAACTACCTGACCGTGGCCTGGACCACCGCCCTCCCCGTTGCGCGCAGTTTTCGAGAAACCGATCGTATCAGCCTCGCCGGCGCCAATGCCGCCTTTCAGTTTCGGCTGAACAAGCATCTTTCTGTGGGGCCGTCGATTCAATTTCAATTGCTGGAAACAAAAACAGAACAAATTCGAAATATCGTTGACGAGTCACCCATCACGCTGGTCGGCTGGTCCGAGCGTCGGCTGTTTTTACCTTCCGTTGTGTTGCATTATTATCGATTCAAACGGGAAACCATGCTGCCGTATATAGGCGCGGGATTGGGCGCACTTCGCATTCGAAAACAATTGGGGCTGACGATTCAACATTCCGCAAATGTGCAGTGGCACCCAGCCGCTCAGTTCGACATCGGTATGATCCTGCTCCACGGAAGAATCCCTTTTCTGCTCAATGCACAGCTTTGCTTGGCAACGCCCACTATGAAAGAATCATACGAACTGTTCGGACTCTTTTCTTTCGGTATCGCAGTTCCCAACTGAAACATTTATTGCGGCGGTACGGTTCGAATTTCGATATGTTTGGAGCTGCGCTGTATCTGAAACTGCCCCTGTTTCAGCGAGGCAATCGTGTCCTCTGAACGAGTAGGTACGCCATATCCGTCAACGACATCAGAACAGGAGCTGCCCCCGGAATCGCCGCATGCGGCACATCCGTCACTGCCATCGACCGGCTTGTGACAATGCCCTTTGAGCGGTGTTTTCTTTTTGAAAATCACGCCTACGGACAGCGCCAGCATGGCCATTGCAAAAAACACCGCACCAAAAAAAAATGTGACCATCAATTCTCCTTCGTCGACGCAAATTGCTGCGCAAACACTTTTGAGGATGTCTCCACAAACGCATCCCCGCTTCGTTCTATAAAGTAAGCAGCGATGTGCTGTTTGTCAGCCAATTTCATTCCTTCTGAGGCGCCGAGAACCGTAAACGCTGTGGCCAGCGCATCAGCGGACATGCAATCGGCGGCAAATACAGACACGGACGCCAAATGATGCTGTATCGGCTTTCCGGTGCGCGGATTTATTGTATGAGACATTCGTTCGCCATTGAGCATATAAAAAGACCGGTAGTCACCAGATGTCGCCAACGACATATCGTTCAGTGCCACAACCCTTGAAATCTGCCGAGACAGGTTTTCGCCGACGGCGGGTTTTTCAATACCGATTTTCCAGAGTTGCTTTTTGTCGTTGTAGCCTTTGCACCGTATTTCTCCCCCAACTTCCACCATGTAGTGTTTCTCGCCGCGCTTCTCCAGTAACTCGGCCACCAAATCCACTGCCCGCCCTTTCGCGATGGCCGACAAATCCACATCCAACCCCTGAATCTGCTTCGTCACCGTGTTCGATTTGATATCGAGCACCAGATGAGAATAACCAACGCGCGCTTTCGCTTGTTCAATCTGCGCGTCCGTCGGCGCATGTTCCAGCGGAACCTTGTCGTGAAACCCCCACACATGAATCAGCGGCCCCACGGTCACATCAAACGCACCATCGGTCAGTTCACTGATGTCGATCGCGCGCTGCAACACAGTGATCACATCGGCAGCCACCGAAACCGGCATCCCGGCACCGGCCGCATTCAGCCGATAAATATCTCCGCCCTCGTAATAGCGCGACATCTGGCGGTTCACAGTTTCCAACTGTTGCTGAATTGCATTGGCCAAAGACTCCGCACCCGATACATCATTCGCATTACGGACCACTTTAATGTGATATGTCGTCGCCATGGTATTGCCAGAGAACACCAGTGTTTCAAATTCATCATGCTCGCCATTGAGCCATTTAAGTAGCAATGCAAGCGCCGCCACAAGCAGCACGGCACTGATTTTTTGCCACATTCGAACAGAAATATGTTTTGACTCTTTCGTCATGAACGGCATCTTAGTGCTTGTTGTTTAAAAAACAATCACCCGCGTGCCTTTTTCGAAATCGGAATGAAAATTCTCACTCTCGTATGGGGCAGAAGTCGGCGCTACCCACTCATACAACCATCGCGCGTCGTCTCGAGGAAGGTTGACGCACCCGTGGCTCACCGGATGGCCGAAATCCCGATGCCAGGCGCTATGCAGCGCAAAACCCCGCTGCGGAATATAATACATCACCCACGACACATCATCTACACGCAGGTGTCCTCCGTATAAATTCATCGTCTGCAACCGACGCTTCCATTTCACACGAAAGGTCCCCGTCTCTGTATTCCCCTTTTTGCCGGTCGACGCCAGCGCCACATACACCAGACGACCACCCACGTACGCCGCCACAATCTGCTCCTGCAAGTCAACCGCAATCCACTTTTCATCGGATTGAGGACGAAAAGAAGAATCGACCTCACGAACCCGTGCTACGGATGCATCTGAAACATATCCGCCACTGGGCAACGCGACCCAGTCATCCACACTATTCAGCAACCGGTCATGAACGATAGTTTCGAATTTTTCCATATTACGAACGATAGGCGCATCTGCATCAGGCGCTTCATACACCGGCGTTTCATCGTCAATCACATAGCCGACCACAAATTGTTCCGCACGCACCAAGTGCCCCAACGACCAGACCGGGTTCATCCGCTGCACATTTTCGCCATGTACGTATTGACCGTCACGGGTTACCAAATACAGCGAACCACCTCGCTCAATCGTTCGTTTCACCGCAAGAACAGTGCCCCGATACAGAAATCGATACGGATTTCGTCGTTGAAAATGCGCCTTGTTCTGAAAAGACATCGCGCCGCCCCGGGTCACCACGTACCGTTCAATTCCCTCATCAATATTCGGATTATCCGCTGGAGATGCGGTGGCGGGTTTAGTCGTTTCGGCCAAATCCTTTGAACAGACAAATCCCTTTTCTGCCAGACGAACCCATCCCTTTTTACACCCTTTTTTTAAATCCGTCGGCGTTACTTCCAACACGGCGCCGTAATCGATACGACCGATTGGACTGTGCCCCCGAGATGCCGACCCGTATACAACCACCTGACGGGTGGTCTGCATCCGCAGCTGCTGCGCCCGTGCTGTCTGGGAAAAAAAGAAAAATGAGAGCCCCACCCAAAAAAAATAGCTGTATTTCCAAATCTGCAAGAATTTCACGATGTACCGAAAGTCCCGTTTCTGAGCTGATCAAAAAAATAGTGTACTCACACGTTAAAAAATAACGTTCGTTCCGGAGGGAATATTCACTAAACCACGCTTCAGATCAAATGGAAAAAAGGACAGATTGAACTAATCCACCATTTTTTCGAGTGCGGTCAAATCAGGCAGCTCATCGAGATTCGGCTGAAGTACGATTTCGATTCTGCGGTTTTCCGCTCTACCGGAGGCGGTTTCGTTGCTGGCCACAGGCTGCGTATCGGCATATCCGGCTGCGGACAGGTTCTCAGCGGTCATACCATTCTTGATCAAATGTTCGGTCACAGCAACCGCACGCGCGGCGGACAACTCCCAGTTCGATTCGAAACTGGAATTCGAAATGGGCTTATTGTCGGTATGCCCGGCCACTTGAAAGCTTCGTTCTTCAATAGTAGCCAGAATTTCGGCCACATCAGACAGTGCCTTTTTGCCCTCTTTCGACAACTTGGCGCTGCCGCTGGGAAATAAAATCGCGGAAGCCATTTCTACGACCATTTTGTTGTTCACGATTTTAATTTTGATTTTTCCGGCATCCATCAGCTCTTTAAAACGTAGCAGCATATCTTTGAACATGGCGATACGCTTTCGGGCTTTCTCAATCTCGGCGGCATTGGCGTCGCGCTCATCGGTCAGACGTTGCAGCTGTGACTGTAATTCGGCCAATTCGGCCTCCAATGCCTCGCGATCCGCTTTCAGTTTAGCGAATTGATCTTCAAGGCTTTCCTTCGCATTCGCTGTTTCATCGACCAGCCGCTGCAGGTTTTTCATGTCTGCATCGTATTTCTCCTGAGGAATACCGCATCCAATGAAGCCAATAGAAACGAGTGTAGTGACAAGAACCGCTATAATTGAGTATCGACGCATTTGTTTTCCTTTCTGCGCATATTGCAATGCCTGCATCTCCGCAAACAGGCGGCCATTATTTACAGAACGACAGCATAAATCAAGTGGCTAAATGGGATGAAAAAGCGCTATTCTGTGAGGGACTTCCAGTATTTGATCACTTTTTCATTTTTACAGTTTATCACCCGATCGGTGATCGATGCGCGGACCCGATACGGAAACCTGGAAAGACAGCCCAGCACCGGTGTCAGGGCGGCATCTTCATTGCGAGCGTCAAAGAGCTGGAATATTAATTCCTTCAAGTCATCGGACGGGGTTGAGATGTTGTGACTCAATGCGTTCTCACAAATCATGGCAACGGCGGTACCGTGTACTTCTGGTGACGCATGCTCAGACGCCAACGCCGCAACGCGATGAAGTCGACGTTCAGCCATCGGAAACCGCACCAGCGAAAGCGCGGCCAGTTGCACGAAGGGATCATCTGCTTCGAAAAGAGAATCCGCCCCTACTGCGGGTTTTCCCGTGGACTCTTGAATGATCTCGACCGCGTGAAGCGCAGCGACCCGCAAATCTCGGTCCAGAGAAGAATTCTGCGCGACCTGTATCAGCATGTCATATGTTTGCGTTGCCTGTTTCGAAACCGGTAATGCCGTGTTCGCGCGAAGGTCTGTTGTTCGACGAAGCAGTTGGGTCAATGAATTCGCAGCGGTGCTCCCAGCCTGGCGTTCCGCAGCTTCCATAAACGAAACCAGGTACGGTACCAACGGCCAGGGATCATCCAAGTACGCCGCAGCATCCAGGGCAATGCGCTGATTCGCACGATCGGCGCCGTACATCGCAGAGACAAAATCTGATTTTGAAAGCCGCTGCCCGATATGCAAAAACACCGTATCAGATACCGCGCCCTTCCCCTGCTGAAGAATCTGCTGCCCAGCTGGACTGACTTTTCGGTTGAATTCGGAATCGCCGTCCCCAAGCAGCGAAAACGAATACGTCGCCATTAGAAGAAAAATAAAAACAGTTGTAAAATTACGTGTACTCATATTGTTACGCCAGTCCACTCCATACATGCAACCGGCCCCATTGGCAAGCCTTGAAACACTACATGGCGCCACACCCGAGGCAATCGTTTGTCTTTGCAACCGACGTAACATGTTGCCGCATCCGCTGCCCATCAAAGGTAATCAGTCGGTTCGGCACTGCCTCCACGGGGTTCAACAAAAATTGAATCGCCAACAACGCCTGCATACTGCCGATCACGCCGGCAGAGGCGCCCACGATGCCGCGTCCCAGAGGTCCTTCCAACTCCGCAGGTACATTCGGGAAAAAGCATCGTAGACAGGCTGCTCCCGGAATATACAGATACACCTGCCCGGTCCACCCGGTCACCCCTGCGTGAACAAATGGGGTCTCCGCAGACACACAGGCATCGTTGATAACGAGTTTTGATCCGAAACTGTCTACTGCGTCCACCACCATATCCACATCACCGAGCAGCGAAGGCATATTTTTATCTGTAATTTTCATTTTGTACGAATGAACATTTATTTGGGGGTTCAACGCCTGGATGGACGCGGCAGCCGATTGTACTTTGGGTTTGCCGACATCAGCCGTTCGGTGCAAAATCTGACGATTGAAATTCGATTCCTCAATATGATCGAAATCGACAACGGAAATATTGCCAACTCCAGCGGCCGCCAGGTAGTACAACACCGGTGAACCCAGTCCGCCCGCTCCCACGACCAACACCCGACTGTTTCCAAGACGCTTTTGGCCTTGCATGCCGATTTCAGGCATCGCCAGTTGTCGCTTATATCGCTCGGATGATGCTGACATTTCTGTATGGCCCTTTCTCATCTAATCGTTGAACAAATATTGAATTTTCTGTACTGTTGCACCTACGTGCACAGACGACGTTTTAGTCTCTGCGCCTAATATGAGTACTTATTAGTCTAAGGAGGAGGAAATGAACAACCTTTTGCGCATATTTTTACAGGTGCTTATCACAACAGCTGTCTTCGCATTCGGGGCATGTGACTCCGGAACAAATTCCGAGCGTCCCGGCGCCGGCGACGGAGATGCCGATTCAGACAGTGATGCGGATTCTGACGGCGACAGCGATTCCGACTCGGATGTAGAGGAAGCAGAACTTATCCTGCCCATCGAACGGGACGACGCCTATGCATTGGAACTCGAAACAACAACGGGCACCCTTTTGTTCGAATGCACCGCAGACAACGGCGGGCGCATCACGCGCTTTGAATTCAACGATGTGAATATTCTGGTCGGGCCTGAGGACGGCAGCATGTTCGGCGCCACATTTTGGACCAGCCCACAGAACTGGGGTTGGCCCCCGCCCGACGTATTTGACAACGAGTCATACGATGTGGATGTAGATGAATCCACCGGCACGATTGTTCTCAGCAGCAGCGACGACAATTCCACCGGTGTTCAGATCATTAAAACCTTCGAAGCCAATCTCGCTCAAAATGCAATCGACATCACCTACACTTTAAGAAACACCGGAGATTCAACGGTGAGTTATTCTCCCTGGGAAATATCACGTGTCCCCGAAGGGGGATTGACCTTTTTCCGTCAGGGCAGCGGCGGCGGCAGTGACAATAATTACGGAACCATGGATACCCAGGTAGTCGACGGCATCGTTTGGTACGAGCACCCCCTCAATACCACGAGCGACAACAAGTTGTTTGACGACAGCGAAGACGGCTGGATTGCCCATACCGACGGCAATTTGCTGTTCATCAAAACGTTTGATCAGGCCGATGAAGTGCCGTCTTCCGAGGGAGAAATTGAAATTTACGCGACAACAGGGTACGTTGAAGTGGAACAACAGGGTTCATACGTCGCGCTGGCCTCGGGAGAGGAATTATCGTGGAACCTCACCTGGCGTCTGATTGACATTCCGGATAACATCTCGGTTGAGGCCGGCAGTGGAGATCTGGTGACGTTGGTGGACGACGCGATTTAAATCACCAACATAAAAATGGAAACACAGTATGAACGCAACAAACACTTCAGCTGAACCACTTTGCGAAGACGACACCAACCTCGAACGCTCCGTTGAATCCCAGCATTCAATGGAGCGACACGGCAATTCATTTCAATTCAGTTTCAGCAATGGTTCGTCTCAATGGCGATTTGAATGCCGGCTGGAAAACGGTGGACGAATTACATCATTTCGCCTGGACGACAACGAAATCCTGGTTCCGCAGACCCCCGACGGCCCACACGGGATGTACGGCTCCACCTTCTGGACAGCGCCTGAAAACTGGGGCTGGCCGCCCCCTGCAGTAATTGATGAAGGTACCTATCAATTGGTTCAAACGGGGAAAAGTGCGGTCAGTATACAAAGTGACCTAGACCCCCAACTGAATATCCAAGTAATGAAAAAGTTCACAATAGATTCGAACCGCTGCGGTATGCATGTGGACTACACCATTGTCAACCGAGGCGCTACTGCCCAAATGTTTGCTCCGTGGGAAATCTCGCGCGTTGAAAAAACGGGGCTCACATTTTACCCGGTGGGAAACAAGCCAATCAACGGGGTGACCCGTGGCGATATTCAAACCGAGATGGCAGATGGAATTCGTTGGTATCAGCATCCGGATGTCATGTCCGATGACGCCAAGCTGTTTGATTCCTGCGCGGAAAATTGGATTGCCCATACAGATGGCAAACTGCTTTTCGTGAAAGAGTTTGAACCGGCGAATCCGGTTGCGGACGGTGAAGGCGAAATCGAGATTTATGCATGCGATGGGTATGTGGAAGTAGAGGAACAGGGATCATTCAAAACCATTGCCCCCGGACAGTCCTCCACCTGGCGGGTGAATTGGTATCTGCGCCGCCTGCCCCCTCACCTGCAGACCAAACGCCCCTCGGCGGAACTGGTGAATGCAGTACGAAACGTACTGAAATAGTAACCTGGGATTTGTCCCACGCAGGCACATCCCGAAAGACAGGAACAGCATGCGATCTTTTTTTTGTCTCATCGGATATATGTTCACACTCGGTATTGCAATCTTGGCCGGTGGATGCGGCGATGATTCAGCCGGCACCACGGGAAGCACCGAACCAACAGATGACACCTCTGCAAACAACAACACACAACCCGAGTTTGTGGAGTTGAACGGGAAATATGTTCCCGACGATTCTGCCGCACCTGCCGCGCAACAATCGGGATTTCTTCACGCAGAAGGCAATCAGTTGTACACCGACAGCGGTAGTCCCGCCAGGTTGACCGGCGTAAACTGGTTCGGTTTTGAAACCGGCAATCTCTCCCCTCACGGCCTTTGGTCTCGCGACTATCGAAGTGTGCTTCACCAGATTGCAGACATGGGGTTCAACACGGTACGTATTCCCTGGTGCAACGCGATGTTGACGGATGACGCGCATACAGTATCGATTAACACCGACGGCGTTGACCCATATGACGGAACCTCGCCGATGAATGTCGGCCTGGACGAAAAAACACCTCTTGAGCTGCTTGACATCATTATCGACGCTGCGTCAGAAGCCGGGCTGAAGGTCATACTCGACAACCACTCGCGCAGGCCCGACGGATACATGGAAGAAAAACTCTGGTATACGGATGACGTATCCGAAACAAAATGGGTCGAAGACTGGCGACTGCTCGCCGCGCGATATTACGGGAATGCCACTGTGGTTGCGGTAGATTTGAACAACGAACCCCACGGTAACGCCACCTGGGGAACCGCCATGGAGGGAACAGACTGGCACGGCGCGGCGGAACGATGCGGGAATGCGATTCTTCAGGTGAACCCCGATGTATTGATTATTGTCGAAGGGGTGGAACAAGTCGGGCTGGATTCATATTGGTGGGGCGGCAATCTTATGGGCGTCACTGCCAATCCCATTGAACTGAGTCACCCCGACAAACTGGTGTATTCCGCCCACGAATACGGTCCGGAAGTATTTGTGCAACCCTGGTTTCAAACAACCACCTTCCCCGAAAACATGACCGATATTTGGAATAAACACTTCGGTTTCGTCGTGAGAGACGCAATCAGCCCCCTCTTCATTGGGGAATTCGGTATCCGCGACCGGGAATCCGCAAACGGTATATCGGGCACTTGGTTTGATTCGTTTCTATCTTATATGGGCAATACGTATTCCTGGACATTCTGGTGCCTCAATCCCAATTCCGGCGATACCCAGGGTATATTGCAGGACGACTGGGTGACCCCGCATCAGTGGAAGCTGGATACACTCTCCCCCTACCTGGCACCGATGTTGGAATGATCTACCGTCTTTGCAGAACAATGTGATTCACATCTTACCGGTTACTTTGTACACCCATGCGAGAAGGGATGCGACTGCGCTGAACAGCTCTCTGGGAATGGGGCGCCCGACTTTTCCATCGCGATACAACGCCCGTGCCAACGGCGGATCAGATACCACCGGTATATTGTTGTGGCGCGCTTCTGTGCGAATCTGCGCAGCGAGTTTGTCGACGCCGGCGGCGAGTATGACAGGCGCATTGTGTTTGGCCATATCGTATTGAATCGCCACTGAATAGTGGGTCGGGTTGACGACAACGACGTCTGCTTTCGAAATATCGCCTCGCATTCGCGACATCGCCATTTCTCTCTGCTTGCCGCGAATACGGCTTTTTACAAGGGGATCACCTTCCTGATTTTTGTGCTCCTGTTTGACCTCTTCTTTTGTCATTTTCATTTTGCGGGTATGGCGCCAGCGCTCTATCATCACGTCGACAACTGAAATAAATGCAAGTGCCACAATGACCATCAATACAATGCGTAGACACATGGAACCGATTTTGCTCAGCACTTCAATGGGAGACAAGCCCAGGAGCCGACCGTTGTTACTGACTTCATCCCACAGAATATGCGCGGCCAGAAGACCGATAATGGTCACCTTTACTATCGATTTTGTAATCTCGATGACCGTATCAATCGAAAACAGCATCGATTTCAATTTGGGAAGCGGATTGAACTTGTTGGGGTTGAATTCCATCGGTTTAAAAGAAAAATTAAAACCAACCTGCGCAATCTGCGCCGCAACACCCAGTACCATCCCCGCCAATCCAACGGGCGCTATCGTCAGCAGCACAACTCGAACCGCCTTGAAAAAAAACACGGAATAATTGCCGTGCATCTCGAGATGTCCGAGTGTGGATGCGGCATAATGGGTCATTGAATTTGAAATAATGCCCCATCCGGCAAGGATGGCGCCGGTTCCCGCTGCGATGGCAACCACCGCGGCTAAATCCTGACTTCGTGAAACATCGCCTTTCTCGCGAAAACGCTCCCGTTGCTTCGGGGTAGGTTCTTCAGTCTTCTGATCTTGATCTTGGTCAGACACCTACTTACCTCCTCTTAAAAGCTACGGAGCACTTCGCTCACAAAAGGTTCAATTGACAATACCAATCCGCGAGTATACGCCACAATGTTAGGGATGGCAGCTTTCAGAGCCAACAACCCTACGCCGATGGATACAGCAAAACTCAAAACGAATAGATTCACTTTGGGCGCGATACGAGCCAAAATACCGAGTGACACCATTATGCCCATCAGAACGACAAGCACTGGAGCCGCAAGCTGAATGGCTGAGGAGAACATCATCGCCCCTTTGCGCGCCAGAAGAAGGCCGACTTGTCCGTCAAATACCACTTCTCCAGGCCCCAGTATTTTAAATGATTCTACTACATACTTGATGAGCACAAGATGAATATCAAGTGCGAAAAAAAGCATCGCCACAATAATTCCCAAAAACCTTGATGTCACGACCGATTGAGAATCAGTAAGCGGATCAACAGATTGCGAGAAACCCAAACCCATGGGAACCCCCATCACCTGACCAGCGGTTTCAGCTGCACTAAAGACAATCCGCGCGGTCAGTCCTGCCGCAGCACCCAGTGCTGCCTCGCCGAACGCAGCAATTACCAAATCAATCGGTTTTAATGACAGGATAGTCACCTCAGGCAATCCCGCGTACACCGCGATAGACAACACGAAAACGATAGCGATACCGATATTTCTCGGCAATACCTGGGCACCAAACGCTGGAGCGGCTAGAAACAGAAACGCAAGTCGAGTCATAATCATCGCGATGGACAATGCGAGGGGAAGCAGCAGTTCGGTATCGAGAAAAAAAGGCATGGTCAACCCAAACCAAGCGCAGAGAATTTAATCATCACCTCATTGAAAAAGGCGACCAATTTTCCGATGGACCATTCTCCCGTAAATAGTAGTGTAATGAAAACTGCTGCCAATTTCGGAACAAAGGTCAATGAAGATTCCTGAATCTGCGTGGCAGCCTGCATCACCGCTACGAACAGCCCCACCGCCATCGCCGCAGCCAGAGGCGGACCGATAACATACAGAATCGCCATTAATCCTTCGACACATACTTCGGTTATCAATTCTGTACTCATCAGCCATCTCCCACAAAACTCTTCACAATCGAAGTAATGATCAGGTTCCATCCATCCACCACGACAAACAGCATCAGTTTCAGTGGAAGCGAAATCAACGCCGGCGGCAGCATGATCATGCCCATCGACATCAACATCGACGCTATGGCAATATCAAGAACAATAAACGGAATGAACAGCATGAACCCCATTTCAAATGCGGTCTTCAATTCGCTGATCACAAATGCGGGAATCAATGCCCGAAACATGACTTCCTCTTCCGTTTTCGGCAGCGGCAGATTAGCCACTTCGTAAAACAGCATTAAATCCTTTTCTCGCGTATGTTTCAGCATGAACTCTCGAATGGGTCCTTTGGCCAATTCAAACGCCTCTTCGTCATTAATCTGCTCCGCGCGATATGGAACCAGCGCTTCTTCATTGATCCGTTCTCCGACCGGTGCCATAATGAAAAAGGTAAGAAACATAGCGAGTCCGATAAGCACCTGATTTGGCGGAACATTCTGTGTACCGATTGCAGTGCGAAGAAAGGACAACACAATCACAATTCGAGTGAAACTGGTGAGGGTCATCAGAATAGCCGGGGCCAGAGCCAGAACAGTCAGCAGCGCCAGTATCTTCAAACCGGCGACCAGTTCTCCCGGCCCTTCGGTATCACCAATCGAAATATCGATACTCGGAACCGCCAACGCCTGAACCGGAAGCAGAACAACCGCAACGAGAACAGCCAATATGGTAAGACGTCGTTTCATCTTTGTTCACTGTTACGCTCTGAATTCGTCTTTCTGACGCGTATTTCGATTTTCGAAGCTTGCACGCATCCGTGCCATCGACAACAAACCAGACACGTTGGACGGCACTTCCGCAGAGGGCATATCCCTATCTACCGAGGCCATTTCCCGCTGCGGCTTTCGGGCCGCTGGTTTTTTTCGATTCGCATCAACGTGGTCTCTCTCTCTTGCAATCTTCTCAATAGCGCTTCTGAAATCATCACCGAAACTGGCGGCCTGGCCGCTCGGTATCGTATCCGTAGTCACATCGTCTTCTATCTCGGCATAGGGGGTGCTTGAAATTTTCGGTTCCCGCGCAAGGCTTTCCTGAACAGCCTTACTTATCTGCGATTGCAACCCGAGAGCACTTGGCTCGTCGTCATTTTCTGCCGGAATAAGTCCTAGCGAAGTAACAGATTTATCGCCTACCGCCAGCAAAAATTTGGCCCCGTTCACTCTCGCCACCATCAGCTGCTGGTGTGTGCTTACTTTTTTACTGGATAAAATATCGATATTGTCTTCAATCGCTTTCAACCCGTTTTTCTTTTTCTTCAAGTACCAGGCGAGAAACCCGATAAACGCGGCAAACAACATTCCGCCTGCGTATTTCACCATTTGCGAGTCCACTTCATCTTCAGTTTTCAGCTGTTTTGCGCTCTTTCTGGATTTGTCGAAAATAGTACCGGCAAACTTATCTTTTTCTGAACTATCGTTGTTTGCTGTTAATCCTTTATTGTTTTCTGAAGAGGAGACAACCGGCGCATTCTCATGTACCGGCGCATTGTCGGCAACTTCTGTATCATGTGCTTCGGGTTGTTCAGTTTCAAGATTCGCCACCGCAGCTTTTGACGCCGGTTCCGCCGAAATACCCAACACCTCTGCCCGATGTCTCTTTTGCGCATCGGTCAACGCCATCGATACGACCAGATTTCCGTCCATTACCATCACAGATGTTCTCGCACACGCATCCAGGGTAAGTCCCTTGGGGTGAATCTGAAGAACGCTTCGATTTTTCATCTGGGGAACAATTCGCGCTTTGTATAAATATGTGCCCTTGGGCAATGGCAATGATTTTATTTCTTTGGATTGAAGTCCGATGTCATGAAACCGCACACGTATGGAATCGTTTCCGCAGATTACTTTGTGATCGTAATTTGCTTTTACGGGGGAAACGACAAATTTAATCACATCGGCGGATGGCATGTTTTCCACCACCGCGCCAGCAACTTTTGACGTTTCGGCAGAAGCCGCGGATGTCATAAAAATGAACACAGAAGAAATAAAAATGACAACCCAATGACGCATGACTATTCTCCAATCAAATGATCCTCAGTAGTTTGCTTAAACGGGTCTTCACCCACTACCTCCATTATGCGAATTCCATACCGTTCTCCAACCAGCACCGCTTCGCCCCGTGCAACGAGTCTTCCGTTCGCGAAAATGTCCAGGTTGTCACCAGCCGGCCTGTCCAATTCCACTACTGTACCCGGCATCACCTCTACCAATTCGCCCATGGTCATCGTACGTCGGCCCACTTCAACGGTGAGCTCGATGGGAATATCGAACAAAAAATTGATTGGTCGTTTTGCGGGCGTGCCCTGCGGATGCTGCATCGCCGCACCAGGATTGTTTCCCATTTGTTCATTCATTGCGTCACCTGTGTTATCTGTTTTTTGTCAACTATTTCAAAAGCCACATGTCCCCTCGAAATCGTCGGCTTTCCCTTCAATTTATAGATTCCGCTCACCACCACATCGAGTGGTTCATCCGCAGCCACGCCCAATGGATACACATCACCCACGTGCATATTCCAGAGTTCATATGCCCGAAGCGACAATTTTCCAAGTTCCATCACCATTTCAATTTTTGCGTCGTACATTTGCTTCTGAAGGCTGTCGGGAGCGATTGCCGTTTGAGGGGCGAACAGTTCCGCAGGCCCTCTCAGCCAGATACAAATCTCGGCATTTGAGGACGAAACGAATTGAATGTTAATCCATGTACCCCTAGGTTCGCGCGCTACCCAGAAATCTTCGGGGTCATCGAGTCTGAGCTCAATTACTCCCTGTTGCAATGCGCCTTCCAATTCGCCTGCGACTTCAATGAAAAAATCCTTCAACAATCGCTTTTCAAGAATTGTGAGCTCGCTTTTGTCAGTCGCATCTGATTCTGATTCAATGCCGGTTCTGCGAGTAATGTATTTCAGCGCTGTAGCCCTTTCCATACCAAGCAACATTTTTTGACCGTGAAGAGAAATCACGCAGTATTCAGAACCAGGGTCTGTCTGCGCCAACGGAATCACTTCGGTGATACCGGACGTACTTTGCAGCAGCGAATTGTCCCGTTCATCTTCGATGGTTCGCACATCCTGAATTTCAAGTTTTCCGCGAATAGCAAGGCGTTTCACCAGAAGGGATTCAAGAAGCGGCGCAATCGTTTTTGCTGTTTCTGTCCACACTTTCAAACAACGCATATTATAGGCGTGGTCACTGGCCAGAATATAGTCATCGACACTTTTCTGCGAGCTGGAATCCGCCTTCATTGCGGAGTATATCGCTTCTAATTCTTCCTGGGTTAAAATCGGCTCCACGGTTCAACTCCTGCTATTGCGTTACAAATTCGGTGAAATACACATTTGCCACCCGGTCCATATCCAACCGTTCGTTCACTTTGGCCGCCAATGTTTTTTCGAGTTCCCGTTTTCCTTCAATAGACTGAACAGATTCTGTTTCTATCGACGACAGCTGAAGCAGAATTTCATTTCGTACAATAGAGCGGCGTTTATCAAATTCAGGTACATCTTCATCGCTGAACAGTTGCAGGGACATTTTTGTTTTTAAATATCGTTTTTCTCTGCCCGTATTCAGGTTCACAACAAAACCCTCCAAATCAATAATTGGCCCCGATGCGGTACCCTGGCGACCTTCACGGCTCTGCCGCTGCGGCGCCTGCTCTTTTCCCTCATCTTTATTTTGCGTCAGAAAGAAAAACGCACCTCCGATTACAATTACATTCACTATCGCCACAACCGCGATAATAAGCCCCTTCTTCGATTTCGGCTGCTCGATAGCTTCTTTTTCTTCATTTGCCATCGTCTTCACCCTTTCGTAGTACAAAACGAATTTTTCGCTGTAGACTGTCAAACATCTCAGGTTTCATTCTCTTTCCCGGTATTCGACGGCTCTCTAATTCTGAAACGATTTCCGTCAAAATTTCAGGCGCCTGAAACCATGGCCACATGGCTACTATTTTTACATCTCCGCCCCATAACAGGAGAATCACTGCCACATCCTGCAATAATTTGTGCCCCTCCTCCGTCAACGTTTCGCTGCCGTGAGGGAAAAGTAGACGCCCGGAAAGCACCACTTCCACGCCGCCTTCAACACGTAGAATCTGAACATCACCAACCAGCTTTTCAGCCATCGGTTTCAACGTGCTGTACAGCTCATCCCGCTCCTCTTCATTCATCAGACCATCGCGCACTCCCTTGATAAAGCGTCGGGCATCTTCCTGTGCCACATTCAGCTCAACGATCTTGCCATCCACCTTTTCTGAATCATTCCGAATCTCACCCAGCGGTGTCATCACCTGTACAAACGATTCCTCTCCATCTTGCGGATCCGGAAATTTCATCACACCGCTGGCTTCGTCAAAGAGGCCGAACGCTTCTTTCAGCGATTTGGTGTTCATGGAAGACATGGTGATCAACAGAACGAAAAAGGTGATCATTAAAAAGATCAGGTCCGAAAGAGTGTCCATCCAGCCGTCGCGATCACGTACAACCGGTTTATCCTCTTCGACTTTTTTCTCTTTCCCTTCAGAGAACATGTTTCCTGAATCAACCACTACTTATTACCTTCGTCTGCGGTTACCAGAATTTCCACTCGCCGATTGGACAAGCTTCTTTCCCTGGGGTCCATCGGCTGAACCGGGGTGTAAAATGAATTGCCGACGGCGCTTACTCTCCCCGCCGCAAATTCTCCAGCCGATTCCAGATGACGTGCCACCACCATTCCCCGGCTTAAACTCAACCGCCAATTCTGTCTTTTATCTCCGCGAGGATCCGTATGCCCCACCACTCGGATAAACCCGTCGAAGTCTTTGCTCATTCGCGCAATTTCCCCAAGCAGATGAAACATCCGGGGCGAAATCACAGATGACCCCGGCGCAAACAGCATCTCATCCGCCACAACAATTTTCACTTCACCGGTTTGTTCATTAAACGTGGCGAACAGTTGTTTGGGACTATTGGTATTTCCGGCCATCATCTCCTGAATGACGCGTTGCACCTTTTTAAAAATAGTGAAGCCGGCGCCGCTTGAAACGATGTCGGTTTTGGTTTTCATCGACTCTTTCGTGTTATCGACCGACCCGGACCCCGGAAGCAGCCCGAACGAACCCAGCAATGACCCCAGCGCTTTTCTTTTTTTGTCGTCATTCAACGTTGCCATCGAATTCAGCAAAATAAAAAACGCGAGCAGAATCATGCTTAAAGTAACAAAGAGCAGTCGAAAACTATTGCTTCCGTCTTCTTCAATGTCATCGTCGTCAACGGCCATTGTCATTTTCCCTATTCGTCTTCAGATTTTCGTTCGCTTGGGGACAGATAAATATTTAATTTCTGTTCCACCATTCGGGGATTATCGCCTGCGCTGATAGCCAGCACCCCTTCCCTCGTCAATTCCCAGAGCCGCACCTCCTCACGACTCCGAACCGCCAGCTTTCCTGAAATCGGCGCGAAAATGAGATTCGCAAACAAAGCGCCGTAAAACGTAGTCAGCAACGCCACCGCCATCGATGGACCAATAGACGCCGGGTCATCCATATTCTGCAGCATTCCCACCAACCCGATCAGCGTTCCGATAAGTCCCATGGCGGGTGCAAATCCGGCCATGGTTGCAAACACTTCAGACCCCAGCGCATGACGCTGCTTCAGCCACTTGATCTCCGTATCGAGCAACGACTCAATCACCCCCGGATCTTCACCATCCACTGCAAGCTGAATTCCTTTTTTAAGAAAAGGATTATCCGTGTCATTGACAGCCTCTTCCAACGCCAGAATACCCTCACGCCGGGCGCGGTTTGAAAAATCCACCATCTGTTCTATGGTTTTTTGCACTTCGGGGAGTTTGTAGGTGATCGCTTTACCGAACACTTTCCCGGCACCGACTACCTGCGCAAGGGGGTAGTTAATGAGCGAAGCGCCCATCGTACCGCCCAAAACAATTAATAGAGAGGGGACATCGATAAACGGTCCGAGTCCAACGCCTGTTGCAATGGAAAACAGAACCAAACCCCAACCAACTATGAATCCAATTATTGTCGCTAAATCCATCGTGAGCCTTCTTTCCTCCCTTTCATGCTAGAAGCAACCCATGTGCCAGTTTGGACCCACCGGTGGGAGAGTTCGAACCCGCGATTTTTATTGTGTTTTGTGAATACGGACAGGTATCCGACAAAGAGATGCCGTCATTCCATTGACACTGCTCCAGCATAGCGAACATTTTTTTGGCGCTGGTGTAATCAAATCTGACATCGCCCCCTGAATTGTTTTTAATGATCGTCGTAATACCTAATTAGACGCAACCAACCAAGGATTTGAACCGACGTTATGCCCCGAACCCGAACTTCTCAAACGAGCTGGTTACAATTCAATTATGTGAATCGACACCGCCGCTACTACCGTATTCGAAAACCGAAATTCAATCACCTGAAGCGCAGTTTTCGATTTCTGCCCGGCGAGTGGATACTGGTTACTCTCGATGACGGAAAGATCGTTGACTGCAGCATAGAATTCGCCCATCTGCTCGGAATGGTCAAAACCGATATTGTTCAGCATGCTATTGATCGATTCACATTCTCGGGGGACGAGCAGGGTTGGGGAATCAAGCGACTCGATCTCGATTTGCTGCAGCAGAGCGGAAGATATGAAGATGTGGGAATCAGCACACCGAATAACATCTCACTGATTGCCGATGTATGGGTCAATCACATTTCACAACGGGAAGCACATTGGGCGTTCTGTCTGATTACCGATAAATCCCATCAACGCCAACTGCAAGGGGAACTGATCAGCAAGCATCAGGAGCTCAAACGCGCATTCAGCAAATTGGAACAGCAAACCCTGGAGCTGGAAGCCGCGCAGAATGAACTACGGGAAAAAAATAAAGATATCAGTGAACTGTCGGCGCAAACCCGAGCGACATCTGCGCTCGCCACCATCGGTGAAATCACCGCGGAATTGACCCATCAGCTCAACAATCCACTTGCCGCCGCCACCGGCGCATCGCGAAAACTGAATAAGCTGCATGAAAGCGGCCGGTTCGAACAGGCACAGACCATGCTGCAGCTATTGTCCAGCGCACTGCAGCGGATGAAGGAGACCATAGATGACGTTCACATTATTTATCGGCATTCCAGAATACCGGTATCTCCCAGGGTGAGGATTGATATTCGGGACATTGTTCAAAGTACGTTTGCCTTGCTGGAACAGCGAATCAGCCAAATGAAGGTACACGTCGTCATCCCCGAAAATCTTCCCCCCATATGGGCGCACAAATCCCTGTTCCAGCACATTATCGTGAACCTGCTCGACAATGCAGCGGATGCGGCAGGGCCGAAAGGCACCCTGGAATTTCGCGCCATTCATGAACCGGAACACGAACGAGTTTGCATTGCTATCAGCGACAACGGTCCGGGCGTGCCACCTCATCTTCGCGAAAAAATATTTGAAGCATTCTACACACTGAAAGAAAAGGGTTCAGGATTGGGACTCGCTGCCGTTAAGAGATATGTGGAAAGAGACAATGCGACAATTGAAGTGAGCGATTCTTCATACGGCGGTGCGAAATTCACCATCTGCTATCAGACACGGGAAAGCCAGGAAAGGACGAAACAATGACCCCACAACGAGAATCCGTTTTAGTCGTGGACGATGATTCCGAAGTACTGACCGCGCTCGACGCGGAACTTAGCGAATATTTTGAAGTAACGGCGTTGATGAGCGCGGAACAAGCGCTCGCCACGCTTCAGGGCCAAGCGTTCTCAGCCATTATCAGCGACGTGCGAATGCCCGGCATCGACGGACTCACGCTGATTAAGGAATGCGCCGTTCGTTACCCCGATATGGTTCGACTGCTGCTCACTGCGTTTGATGACGAAGAAGTACAGGAAACCGCGCTGGGTGAATTCGGTGCGTATAAACTAATCAAGCCGTGGGGAGACGATCTGATCGTCACCCTGCAAAATGCATTGAAGCAACGGAAAAACAGCATCGAGTTGCAGAAAACCATCGACCTCGGTTCAGCCGCGGTAGAAGTGGATTTACGTCTGCACCTGAACCTGAGCCCGCCGCAGATACTGGAAACCCTGGTCACTGAAATCATGCGAGTGCCTGAAGTGTTGTGTGTTTCGATGATACAGTTCGATGAAAACGGCCGTGCAATGGAACCGGTTGTGGCGGGCACCACGATTGACAACCCACCCACATTAACCCGAAAGCGAATCTCCGCACCGGAATCTGATGGTGACTACTATAAATATACAATTCCCGTCGGGATGTGGCCGTCGCCGGTAGCCGCATGTGTCTGCAGATTATCAAAAATCAACGATGACAGCCTGCGGTACATTGATTTTATCGGCCGCCAGGCGTACCGAAGCTGGCTGATCACCAGTGGTCAATCCCGGATGGTGATTGAATCGGGGCGGCTGCCCAAAGGAGAATCCACCGGCCGCATCAGCATCGCCCCCAAAGACGCCAATTGGTTGTCGAAGGAACTCACCACCGCAACAACAGTAATGATTGGCGCCACCGAAAGCCTGCGTGATGAAGCGGAGCGGCTGCGCGCTCAGAACGAAAACGCCGCAGAACTTGAAGAAATCGCCTCTGACCTCGACGCAGCCTACGCCAGCCTCACCATGCTGCTACAAAAACTGGAACAGTAGCC
>JAFGXQ010000162.1 GCA_016936575.1 Deltaproteobacteria bacterium | reverse complement strand
GGTTTCTTCTCACGACTCGATTAGTTAGTCACGTCCCATAGCCCTCGTTTACGCTCGCTTGCGCTCATTAACAAATCAATTTTACACGGTGATGTTCTCACGCCGGAGGAAATCATTGAAAGTGAGATGTCCGATATTCTCACTAATGCAGATGTCGGGAATTCTTCTTTTGTTGGGCGAATTTGATGCTCGCCCTTCCATACTGATAACGGGAAGACTCAACGCGCCCGCAAGTGCAACGAGTGTCATGTCGTTAAGGCAGATGGTTCGGGGAGACCCTCCTGAGTATTCAGAAATAAAATCATGATATGTGATATTCAAATTGCGTGAATGCGCCACATATTTGGGCCAATCCCAATCTTTAGCACCGACTTCCATGACTAAGTTTGACTTGTTGTCCTTGATGGTCTGGCCGATTCTTCCAGGCAGACGCTCAAGCTCCTCATAAATTTCAGTCGTAACGGCGAAGATACCCGATTCAATACGCTCCGTTATTTGCTCCCACAAACGTTTATAAATATCCTCGGGCATGGTCTCCAGCGGGTTGGAGAGTCCCGAAGTGTCCAGACAGTACTTCTTGTTCATTTGAAGTACTCTTTTCGGATGTCATCAAGATTTTGGATATTTTTTATTCCCATATACTGGGCTGCATGATGATTGGTGATGTTGCCAGATGACCAGGCTTCGAGAACCAGACCGGTAAACAGATCTCCCTGCTGGTTTCGATATCTCGAACCGTAATATTTTGACTTGGCAAATCCCGATGCGTTCGCTTCGATTTTCTCAAACTCGGCTTTCTTTTTCTGCCAGTAATATTCTGCAGCTACGTACTTCAAATGCATAAGTCGTATCAGCATGGCATGAGGACTCACGCGAAAATCCCCAGCTATCTTTTCCAATTCTTCATCGGCAAACTCTGCCATTGGTGAGACAGGAACGGGACCAAGCGTCTTTTCAATGGAAGAACGCGGCATCAGAAACGACGCAGCAAACTGGTCACACCATTTTTCTTCTGGAATACTTTCGTAGTCTCTGCTTCTTGGTCCGCTGATGGCCGTAACTTTCAGCAGAATATGTCCAAGTTCATGTGCCAGAGTGAATGCCTGCGCAGTATCGGCTTCACCACCGAGTACAATCACTGGGAGTGGAAATTTGGCAATGCTGAGTCCTCGTATACCAAGTGCAGTCAGTTCGGAACGCTTCAGTGTCAGTATCCCTACCGATTCAATGAGGTTCCTGAGTATAGTGGGCAATCTATATTTTGAACTATTAGGCAAGTTAAACTGCTTATTTTCACCGAATCGTATCCATTCGCGCGTCTTTGTAGCCAATTCTTCTGGAGAGTCAGTTATGGAAGCGAAATGAACGACATCTATTTCCGGCGGCTTTTCGCGTATTTCAGCGTACAAATCCAACGCGGAATCACGCTGCGCCATGGCCCAATCCTGGATGAGTTGGGCTTCGCGTTCAGATGCCGGTTCCTTCAGGGTTCTATGCAACCGGAAGTCCTGAATTGTTTCAGACTGAGGCAACCTAGGCGGTTCTGGCAAAAAGAATTCCGTAAAAGCGCGTTCATACATAGCCGCAAGCTTTCGCGCCTGTTTTACGGTAGGCTTCGCTTCGCCAGACTCCCACTGTCTTATTTTGTCGGGGGATTTTTTGAATTTTTGCGCCACTTCGTCCAATGATTTACCCCGCCATTTTCTGGCCCATACCAGAATGTCGGGATTCAGCCATTGGGTGGCGTTCTGTTCACTGTTGGTATTCATTGATTATCCCCTTGCCTTATCTACAAAGCGCATGCTCCATACAATATAATAACATCACACCGAATAACAGGAATTGTCGATTTTCACAATTGCCGCTTTCGCAGCAAGAAACAATCAGTTAATTGCGAAGGAAAAGAGGGTGGACCAGTTGCCCATGATGAGCATGTATCCGGCGTACTCCACCGGGCGGGCGAAAAAGCCGCCGTACATATCGAGAAGATTGAGAATCCGGCCCGTTCCTCCGGATACCATGTACAGACCGGCTTCACTATCCGATACCAACAACACGTCGTCGTCGTATACCACCGGGTCCGCTTTCAATCCGAGGCCGAAACCGCGTTCCAAAATGGTTTGACCGTTCTGCGGATTCATCGCAATCATTCCCCGCGCGCCGGAGCGCACCAGGTAGACCTCACCGTTGGAAGCGGCCGCTCCGGTCACTTTCGTTATATCGGACCGAATCCAACGAACGCTGCCGGACGCAAAATCCAGCCCGTACACTCCGCCCGCCAGGGATGCGACCACTACGGTGTTGTCGACCACCACAGGCGTGGCGTCCACATCCACAAGCAGCACATCGTCCGCATCGGCATCCTGTACCGCATCGGTAGCTAAATCCATCACCCATTTTTCAACCCCGGTTCCCGCATCCAGCGCTGCAACATACCCGTCACTGAACCCTGCGAGGGCGGTATTGCCCGCGATACGTACATCAGCGTATCCGACGGACGAGAACCCCCCCACCGGGTCACGGCGATATCGCCAAATGATTTCTCCCCCTTCGGGGTCAACGGCCAGTACGGTGTTGTCGGCATTCATCACAAACAGTGTATCTTCCACCATCTGTATATCGCGCCGCAACTCGGCCCCGGTGTCGGTCTTCCAAATCAACCGCCCGGAACGAGCATGAAGTCGATATAAATATCCGTCATCCGCACCGAAATATACACTGCGCCGAGCAGAATCATAGTAGGGTCTGGAACCGACCGGGTCATCCAAATCAAATCGCCAGATGGTTTCTCCGCCGTAGGATTCCATACAGTAAAATCCGCCGACGGTGGCGCCGGCAAAAATTCGCTTGGCATCGGTATCAAACGCGGCCGACCCTGTTTCGACGGGAGCAAACCTGTCGTTCTCTTCATAAAACTCGGGAACCTGAAAATTGGGAACATTTGAAAACAGCTTCTTCTTCCAGCGGAAGCGAAGCAATTGCTCGTTTTCGTAGCTGCTTTTCAACGTTGATTCTTTCGGTGCGCTGCTGCATCCGATAACAACCGCAAGAAGTATGAAAAGAAAAAAATAACGTGAGGTGCCGAAGAAGATCACTGAGCTGCTCCACCCGCCTGCTGGGCCTGCATCAGCTGCTGCAAGATCATCGGGTTAATGCCTTCGGGAATTTCGGGAACGTCTGCATCGGGATTAATAGCCAACAACTGAGTTCTGGCCTGAACCAACAGGTAGTCATTTTTGCTGGGTTCGCTCGATGCAACCACTTCATCCACGATACTTTTCAACATGGTCTCCGCTTTTTCGAGTTCTTCACCGCGACGATGCAAAATGGATGCAATCCCCAATCGCGCCCACATGGCAATGCGACCGGTAGACGACTCCGCCAATTGCTGATAGGTTTTTTGCGCTTCTTCGTCATTCCCCTTGGATTCCAACGCCGCAGCCAATGCCGCCAGGATGCTTTCTTTAAACACCTCAAGAGACTTGTCGTTCAAACATTGCTTATACAGGGCGATTCCCTCATCGAGCTTGCCTTCGTCCACCAAAGCCGCTGCCTTGGCCAACTTGGCCACCGATGCCACCGGCGTTCCCTGTGTCTCCTTGATAGCCTTATCCAACCGAGACACCGCCTCTTTGGCCCGCGCTTCACGCGACGCGTACGTCAATTCCTCGCCCTGAGCATCGGTCACATCGGCGCCGGCAATCGGCGCAATCGTCGCTTCCAAGCCCTCGGAAAGAACGGCTGACGCATCTTGAATCTTCTGCTCTGTAACGTGATTGTACACAATCACACCGACCCAGACCACCAGAACGGTCCCGAGCAGCAAGCCGACTTGTTTCCGACGCTCCACCACCCAATCCAGAAACGACATAGACTTCTGTACGAATTCGTCCTTGCTGGGGTCTAAATCATCTCGCTTATCTGAACTATCTTTTTTGACTATTTTTTTACGTCCCACTTTGAAAGTGCTCCTTGGTTCTAATTCATTGACGGGCGGACTATATTCCGGCCGCCGGTAGAGGTCAATAAACAAAAACAGTGTTCATGTGGTTATTTTTTAGTTGGCAGGCGTCTCTTCCATCGCCTTTCGAACGAAAAGCGACTCCAGTGTTTCTTCGGTTCCATCATCGTGTTTCAGCAAATCTTCCAGCCGCCCCTCGGCAACCTTCTCGCCTTTACGCAAAATAGCCACCCTGGAACAAAGACGCTCCACATCGGACAAAATATGCGACGAAAACAAAATCGTTTTTCCGCTGCGGTTCAGCTCCACAATTAAATCCGCGACGAATTTGCGTCCGATGGGGTCTAACCCGCTCATGGGCTCGTCCAGAATGAGCAACTCCGGGTCCGCCAGCAACGCCTGGGCCAGCCCTACCCGCTGCAGCATTCCTTTGGAAAATTTTTTCAGGGGCCGTTTCGCGGCATCGGTCAGCCCCACTTTTTCGAGCAATGCGCTTTGTTTATCGCGAATCGACTTCTGGCTCATTCCGTAGAGCTTTCCGTAGAAATCGAGCAGCTCCACCGGTGTCAGGTACTCGTGAAAGTACGCGTGTTCCGGCAGGTATCCGATATTTTCCCGGCTTCTGTGTGACGATGCGTCTTTCCCAAGCAACTGAATGCTTCCACCGTCTGCGGAAATCAGCCCCATCATGGTCTTCAGCGTGGTGGTCTTTCCCGCGCCGTTGGGTCCAAGCAGACCGTATATTTCGCCCTTCTCCACAGAAAAGCTCACACCGCGAACCGCTTCGACCCGCTTTCGAAAAAAACCGATGCGGAATGTTTTTCGTACGTTCCGGACATCAACCATCAACACAGGTTCACTCATACGTCTGCGCTCCTTTGTTCAAGCCAGTCCAAACACACATCCACCACTTCTTTTACATCATCATCGGTCAATCCACAATGCATGGGCAATGCAATCCCGAAATCGTGCAGCCGCGAACAAATAGGGGTGTCTTCCGGACGGACCCTCTCCTGCCGCACCAACCAATCGATTCGGGCCAGATGGTAGCTGGCCACCTGGGCCTGAATTCCCCGGTCGGCCAAAAATGTCAGAAAATCCGAACGAATATCTACGCCGAACGGCGTTCCGTCCCGTTTCGTCATCGGAAGAACCGCAGCCAGTGTCTGGTAGTTCATCCGCGCATCGGAAATCGGCTGCTGAAAACCCAACGGCAATGCCGCATACAATTCCGCCAGCTCGCGCCGTCTCGCAATCAGGTCATCAAGCAAATCCAGCTGAACCCGCCCCATGGCGGCGCCCATTTCGGAAGGACGTAAATTAAAGCCCACCTTTTTAAACACGCCGTCCTCCAACCCGATATTGCGGAAGCGTCTCACTTCTGTCGCAATTTCATCATTGTCGGTAAGGACAGCCCCCCCTTCGGCCGTGGTCACAATTTTACGTGGATGAAAACTTAGAATCGATGCATCGCCAAACGCGCCGCACGGGCGCTCGTACAGGGTCGCACCGATGGAACACGCAGCATCCACCAGTAAGGGGACGCCGGCGTCTTCGCAAACCGCAGCCAAATCAGATGCCGGACACGGGTTGCCGAACTGGTCGATTCCCACCACCAGAGATACGCGTTCCTCCAGCACTGCCTTCAACGACGCCACGGAGATATTCATGGTGTGCGCATCCACGTCACAAAGCCGAATGGACGCCCCCAGGAACGCCGCCGCACTTGCCGGCGCCGGAAACGTGAACGCGGGAACAATCACTGTACTGCCAGGGCCGATACCCATCGCCACCATCGCCGAAAGCAATGCGCCGGTGCCGGAGGATACCGCCACCGCGTGCTTGCGACCGGTAATTTCACAAAGTTTCTGTTCAAACGCATCTACTTTGGGACCTGCAACCAACCAGCCGGAGCGAATGACCGATAACACTTCAGACTCGATTTTCTCGTTAATATAGGGCGCGGCCAGACTGATTTTATAGGTTCGACTCATATGCCGGATAAAACATCAGCGTGGTATGGGAATAGCGAAAACAACCAACGGCTAGCTTTCTTCGAGAATGGCAACAACCTGCTCGCCCTCAACCGTATCGCCTTCAGCAACTTTAATTTCTTTCACTACACCGTCTTCCGGTGCACCCACGGGCATTTCCACTTTCATTGCCTCCAGCATCAAAATGGGATCATCTTCAGATACTTCGGTTCCGGGCTGAGCGATAATTTTTACAACTTTGCCAACCATGGGCGCAACTACTTCTATTGCCATTTTATTGTCTCCTTCGTAATTTTTCCAGATTAGCTCTGGAACTGCGAAACGTTTCAAAATTCAAAGTTAATTTATTCAGTCAAATACCCCTAGTACCGGAAAACCGCTAAAAAATCCATACAGAACAGAAAAAAATAATCCAGTTGATGAATCAATCACGGTGCCACTTTCCGGCGATCGTTTTTTTGCATTTCGGGCAGCGACTGTCTTGGATTCGGTTGTACATAATGTGGAACCCACGACGCTGAATCAGGGTTGTGTGGCAAAAGGGACACACCGTATTTTCCGACGGATGCCCCGGGACATTTCCCGCATACGCATACCGAACGCCGTTTTTCAGAGCGATTTCGCGGGCCTTCTCGAGGGTTGAAACCGGCGTGGGCGGCAGATTCTGTAATTTGTACATCGGATGAAACCGAGTAAAATGCAACGGCACATCACGCCCCAGTTTCTGAACCACCCAACGGGTCATCGCATCAAATTCCCTCTCTGAGTCGTTCAGGGTAGGGATCACCAATATCACCAGTTCCAGCCATACCCCGGCATCGTGAATCAACTGCAACGTTTTCAGCACCGGCGCAAGATGGGCAGAACAGGTATCACGGTAAAACGACTCGCTGAACGCTTTAAAATCGATCTTCACCGCGTCCAGATAGGGCAGCAGTTGTTTCATCGGTTTCGACTGGATATAACCGTTGGAAATCATCACCCTCCCGAGCCCGGTTCCCCGGGCCGCCAGGCAAATATCGCGCATATATTCATAAAAAATAACCGGTTCGGAATACGTGAATGCAATGGCGCCGGCTCCCACCCGCTGTGCCGACACCACAATATCATCGGGGGTATACCGTTCAGACGGCACCTGCTCCGGGCGAAACTGGCTGATTTCCCAATTCTGACAGAAACGACATTCCATATTGCAACCGGCCGTAGCCAACGAAAAAGCATTGATACCCGGATGAAAATGAAACAGTGGCTTTTTTTCGATTGGGTCGTTGTTCAACGCGCATGGATTCGAATGAACCAAGGTGAAATATTTGCCATCGCGGTTTTCCCGAACGCCGCAGGTTCCCCGCTCCAAATCCGCCACCACGCATTCCCGCGGGCATAGCTGACACCGCACGCGACGATCGGACAGTTTTTCGTAGTGCATGGCCTCTCTGGCATTCGGTGTAGAGGACGAATCCAGCGCAAACAGGGGATTTGCACCACATGCCGCCATGCCGGCGGCACACAACTGAAGAAACTGTCTCCTCGATTTACCCATGATGATTCCCGATTATCCGGAGCACTGGGAAAATACTACTGAAAACCGGCTCGGGAATCAATCGAACACGACTGGTAAAATAATTTTCCCGTTCTCATTTTTTGAACATCCTTTTTTTCCGAAAGCGCAACTTTAACCGAAAAATTGCAGCGGCAGTTTTTCAATAACAGACGAAGGTATACTTGAAAACGTACATAGTTTTGATAAAAAAAATACGTTATACTCACAAGGATACCGGGGTCGACGATGGGATCCCATGGCAACTGCAATAACGACCTCACTTAGGAACAAAATGACACAGCAACAGGCCGAAGCGGCCAATTTTGACTGGCGGGAGCGGCTGAAGAACGCATATGCGATTCACAATGCCATCATTCTTCGGCCGGAACTTCCTGTCTACCTCATCGAGTGGAATCCGGAAAAAGACACCCGGGAGGGAGAAAAGGCACTCGTATGGATGGATTTGGCCCAACCCAACAATCTAATGCTTCGCCCACAACACTTTGAATCCTATTTCGGCAAAGACCACGTACGCGATTCGCATTACGCCGAAGCCCTGTCTGAAGCGGACCTCACAAATAATGTGGTCATTAAAGAATTATTCGGCACATATGATTTGTTTCATCCGCTGCCTGAGGAACCCGGACGTCCCCGGGCATATCTGTACGCCGGTCAGTTTCTGCTGAAGCCCCCGAACTGGGAAACCATCAGCCGTGCGTGGCGGGCGATGACCGGGCAGGAAGCCGCCAGCGCCAATCGGGATTTCGTGCATTACGTTCGCATGCTGCTGGAACTCCCGGTATTTGAGCCGCCCCTGCTCGAAGCGGTGAAATCATTTTTCGCGCAGTACGCACGATATCTGACCAGCGGGTATGACGACACTGATATCCGCCGTGAAATCGACAACATTAACAGCGATGTGTTTGCCAAGTACTGGCCTATCCGGGACTGGGTGGACTCCATCATTACCCCCAATAAGTTCCTGCCGCCCCCCTGGCACTTTGTGGGAAAACTGACCGATTGGATGAAAGTGGGCATCGGTATTGACAGTCTACCCACAACGGCCATGACGCTGATGCCGCTGGACTCTCAAAAGGCGCTGCTCGACCCGGTCAAAACACTGTTGCGAAATGCCGAGATTCAACGGGAGTGCATTCGCTTCGCGCGCAACATGGATGACACCGCAGCAACAGCGCTGCAGGACTACGGTGTATCGATTGTCACATCGTGCAAGCGCGGAAAAAGCAAAGCACGCTCCCGACTGGAACTTCGGGAGCGTGCGCAGAAATTTCGCGATTTTGTGGTAGAGCGATTCGGTGTAAACGCGGTGGTCGGTATCGGTCGTTCGCTCACACCGGGCGCCCCACTGAATGAATCCCATCAGGAAGCGGTCATGGCGGTGCACATGTGTGTACAGCTCGAAAAAGATATTCTGTTTCACGACGAATACGGCGATGAGGAAAAATTCAAATACGCCCAGCTGCAGCAGTCCGCCGACGAACTGCTCGAAGCATTGAACCGGGAAGGAAGCACCACACTTAAGCTCGCTGCCGACAGGTACGTACAATTTGTGCTCCGCTACGCCAATCAGCGTATTGAAGTGATTCGCGGTCAATTTCTGGCAACCTTGTTTCAAATGTTCAATACCGTGCAACGCCGCAATCCGATGCGGCAGGATGCCCGCAATTCGTTTATCAATGACCTCACGGTACGGGTTGAAGAAACCCGCAGTATCGAACAGCTGATTGACAGCTTCAATGACTCCGTGCAACGACTCAGTTTCGTGTCAACCAAGGCCTGGCGGGGCCCCAGTGTGATGCTGCTCGAAGCAACATTGCAATATCTGAAAGATAATTATTTTGAACCGCTTCCTCTGCCCGAGGTTGCCAGAAAAGCGGGTTTCTCGGTTCCGGTATTCACGCGCGTCTTTAAACAGGCCACAGGCACGTCATACCTGAATTATTTGCGAAACATCAGAATTGAACGGGCCAAAAAACTTCTCTCCACCACCCTGCTCACGCTGGAACAAATCGCCCAGGCCTGTGGATTCAACTCCCAACATCACCTGATTCGCGCATTCAAAAAAGTCACCAACCTTACCCCCGGCGCCTACCGAAAAAACCATTCCAATTTACTAATGGAGTAATGCGAATGCGACCCTACGCGGAGCGACCTTTGTATAATTTGAAACGTTTGTAGGCGAGGGCGGACATCTTCAGCAACAGCAGTCCGTGTTTGAATCGATCAATTTTAATATCGCCGTACTCGCGATTGCGATATCGGATGGGCACTTCACAGATTTTCATGTTCTGTTTGGCGGCACCGAACAACAGATCGAAATCGCCAAAGGGATCAAAATCGCCGAAAAAGGTTCTGCCCCGTTTAATGGCTTCATAGTCCTCTTTAAAGAGCACTTTTGTGCCGCAAAGGGTGTCGGTCAGCCGCTGGTCCAACAAGTACGAAAACACCCAGCCGAAAAAATGATTTCCCAGCATATTCAAAAACCGCATGGCCTCGGATTCCATCGGATACACCAGCCGCGTACCGTTGATAAACTCCCCCTGCCCGTTGACCAATGCGTTGTAGAATTTAGGCAGTTCTTCTGAGCGAACGGTAATATCGGCATCCAGAATCATCAGAATATCGCCGGTGGCCGCATCAAATCCCATGCGCACCGCATCGCCTTTCCCTTTTCCCGGCTGCACCATAACCTTGACGCTGTCTAAATCCGGATTCAGTTCATCGACGATACCGATACAGCGTTCTATCTCTTCGACTGTCCCGTCATCGGAATGACCGTCCACGAAAATCAATTCTGTGCCGGCGCCCATTTTGGGAACCGTACGAAAGATTTCTTCGATATTGCCGTACTCGTCTTTACACGCCACAATGACCGAAACTTTATACTTCTTTTTCTTCGTCGCTTTTTTCGGTCTCGCCACAATCAGTTCATTTACGCTGAACCTGGATAACCCCGGCAATGAACCCAAAAAATCATTCATCAACGTTGAAATCAACGGGACATCCACGGGGCACAGCATATCGCGCCCGGTCTTTACGGTTTCGAAATTTGAAATGGCCAACAGATTTTTTAAGTCCTGCAGTTCAAGCCAGTTCTGTTCGCGCTGCCTGGGCTTGATTTTTATCAGCTCGGCCAGCTTCACCAGCGGGGACCACAGATAATTGAAGTCGGTAATGATGATTCTGGTTTTTTCAGTACACACCGATTCCAGCAGGCTGAGCACCCGCTGCACATCTACCAAATCGCCGATCAGATTCGACAGCAGCACATATTCAAACTGTTCTTTTATGTCCAGTTCATGAACATCGGCGTAAATAAATTCCAAATGCGGATGCCGCTCTTTCGCGCCGGCAATCATCTTGGCGCTGAAATCAACGCCTACGCCGCGACGGGGCTCCAGATACGCCAGCAAGTCACCGAAGCCGCAGCCCAACTCTAGAACCGATGCCCCTTTGGGAATATTGAATCCCACCAGTTTTTTAAGGCGCTCATTATAATAGGTTTTAAACGGACCGGGCGTCTCGTGCTGATACGCCACAGACTCAAAGAATTTTCGGCGGCCTGCCGACAACTTCACATCTCTTTCTAACACTGGATATTTCATCTACTCTCCCGATCATCTCTTGCGACAGCTGAATATCATTCGGCATTCCTGTATCACGTCAGATGCAAAACAGCAATTGTTGCATCGTTCCACTGAAGTTTCCATAAATTTTTCAATCAAAATTGGATATTTTTATTCTTCTCGATATGATGCCGGTATGACTCATCCCGCTGAAACCGCACGATTGCATATCATGCAGGCACTCGAAGCCTGCCAGACCGACCCGACCCTCGCCGACAGTCTGGAAGGGCTTGTTGAATATCTTGCGAAAGCACAGAAGCGGCTGTTTCCAGCGGTGAATTTACCGATTAACTCACCGGGATGTGTTGATATGGTTCGCCGCGCAATGGATGCACTGGCCCAATCGCTGAAAATTCTGCAAGACCTGAAAACCAATGCGAGCGCGGTCGGCATTACAGCTCAAGCCATCGCCAGAGCATTGCAGGAATTGCATCCGGTGGTACAGCATGCCAGAAAACAATCCGCCCGAATATCCCGTCCTCCGTCCGAGCGCAATGAGATAGAAACCATCGATGTCAACACCATGCTTTCTTCGAGCAGCAATCATCAGTTTTTTAACGGCTTTTCAAAAGATATTGAAGAAGGTGGAATTTTCGTGGCCACGTTTGAACCGAAAGAAAAAGGCGCGCAGGTTCTGGTGCATTTCAAGCTGCCCGGAAACAAATCCATCTCTGCCAAAGGTGTGGTCCATTTTGTTCGGGAATACAACCCCACCGTGCCGGATATGGCGCCGGGAATGGGCGTCAAATTTGTAAATCTTCACCCCGCTGACAAAACCGCCATCGAAAAATTTCTAAATTCCAGAAACACCATGTTCTATGAGGAATAGTATTCGTCGCTGTTCCTATTCGGCCAGCCAATCCAACGCTTCTTCTTTTGTTTTAAACAGCCGGGTATCGACCGAAGAGAACACGTTGATTGATTTCAACAGCACCTGCTGAATCCCGGTTACCCCAACCACCGCGCTTTTGCGGATAAAAGGTCGATTTTGTGTAATTGATTTCTTAAACAACTTCATCGTTTCGCGGTCGGCAAAAGTATTGGTCACATCTGTCAGAAACAAAAACGTCTCCCCGGCGTTATCGAACATGGCGCGATGTTGTTCATAGTGTCGTTGGACCACTTGCGTGAACTCCGCCCCCCCTAACCCCGAATAATCAGAAAACAAAATTTTCTTTCCCTTGTATTCCACTATTTCCACAGATGAGTTCATACGTATTCCAATCACTCCTTATAAATACACAAGCCGCAGCTCCGATTGCGCTAACACCTGTTATATATAAAAATATAAATGACGAATCTGTCAAGAAGCGGGCTTCCATTCTCTGCGGCTTGTAAATGTATTTATTGCTCCAACCTTAAATATAAATATTTAAAATGTATTTACTTTTTACCCACGGCAAATCGTCTCATCACCAGGATTGATGCTGTCACCGCCACAACGCAAATCGCCAGGGTGCCCCAGGAATGCCCTTCTGCAAGCACATCATCCATAAATTCCGGCTCAAACCGAGTAACTAGAGACCATGTGAGGTTGTTCACCAGATGCGCGGCCACTGCCGGGAAAATACTGCCGCTGAACAACACAACCACTGCCAGATAACCACCCAGCAGCGCGGCCGCCGTTCCCTGAAGCCAGCTGAAATGAACCACTCCGAACAATATGGAAGAATAAATCACCGCAAAATAGGTGGGCATGTCCCGCTGAAAAGACCGCAATATCAACCCACGAAACATCAACTCTTCTCCCAACGCGGGAAACACCGAGATGCAAATCGCCAGAACGATAAACGACGGCAGAGAAATCTCCCGCATCAACGCAGAGATTTCATTCATCGAACCCATTTCAAAAAAGGTTGGACGCCACCGGTGAAGCAGACTGACCACTTCGTCTCCCAGCGCCCCGGCGAAAACCACGCCCACCACCGCCGCAATGTAAAAAACCGGATGGGCGCTTTTCAGTGCCAACGTGGTGGAAGGCGCGTTCCGAGTTTTCGCAACGCCCAACCATGCACCCAACGCAAATGCCGACGAGATAAACACGGTTTGGATACTCAGCGCATGCGCTGGGGCAATATTCATTCCCATGTGCACAAGTAACTGCCACAGCAACAGAAAGCCGAACATCCCGAGCAATGCCGCAGCCAGACCTTGCAACCCATGCCAGAAACGAAACGGACTCGAAGGAGGGAACGTATTCAACAGATCATACCTTGTCGCGCAAACGCAGCACCAGCATGGTGACCCCGAGCGGCAACACACTGAGCAGACCGTTGGCGATGGTGTTCAAACGCCAGGATTCGTTGTCAAATCCGAAGAGCATGATTTTGTCGTAGGTAACATCCTTGGCCAGGTCCATCAGCGCACCCAGCCCCCACCGCATGCAGCTCGGCCCCAGAATTCCGACCATGCCCTGATCTCGCAGCGACGGAATCCGAATCACAAAGCCCGAAAATGCCAGCATGATTACCAACCACGCCAACATCAACAACAACGCCAGTTTCCCGGATTCCGCCAAGGTCGAAAACATCAGTCCGGCGGTCACACCTCCCAACTGTACCGACAGCAGCACCAGAAAAGTGGATTCGAAATTAATATCGACATGCACCACAAATGACAAAATCGCAGCAATGGACGCCGCCTGAAATACGCCGAACGCTCCCAGAAATACAAATTTGCTGAGTACATACGACGGAATTTTCAGATTCACCATTCGCTCCCGCAGATAAATCGCACGTTCCGAGTGCATCATTTCAATGGCCGGGAAAATGCCGAAGAAAAACGCCAGCAGATTTGCGATGAACAACAGCACGTGCCGCTGATCCGGTTTTCCGAGCAGCAGCGCCAGAAACAACATCATCACCGGCGCCCCCACCGCTGCACCGACCAGCCAGCCGACATCACGGGTATACAATTTGGTCAATCTCTCAAAGAAAATAAAAAACTGTCTGAAACCGGGCTTTCGAACCGCTCTGGCCACCGGCGGTGTAACCGGTGTATTTCGGGCCGCCCGCTGGACCACAAACTGATCAAACCAGCGGGTTTCTTTGTAATCGGCCTGCATTTTGTCCCAGTCCGATTCGTTCATTCCTTTGGGCGTCAGTTTTTCAAACAATGCGTCGGGATTGTCGGCCGAACCGAATCGTTCATATGCCTCGGTTGTGGGCCCGAAATAAATCAGTCGACCGCCGACGCCCAGAATCAGCGCGTTGTCCATCAACTCGTAGATTTCTTTAGCGGGCTGGTGGATGGTCATGATGATGGTCCGCCCTTTGTTCGACAGCTCCTTCAGAATTTCCATCACACTTTTCGCATCTGAAGAGGAAAGCCCGGAGGTGGGTTCATCCAAAAACAAAATCGCCGGATCTGTCACCAACTCCATTGCCAGATTCACCCGCTTCCGCTGCCCGCCGGAAAGTACTCGCGATTCAGGACCGCCGATAATCGTATTGGCGCGATGGGCGATGTCCAATTCCTGCAGCACGGTTACCACCCGATCGTGCAGCTCCTTTTCACTGAGCCCCCGCATTCGCAACTTGGCGGTAAAATAGCAGGCCTCGTACACCGTAAGTTTGCGATGGACGATATCATCTTGGGGAACATATCCGATATGACCGCGCATCGCGTCAAACTGCTGATGCAAATCCACACCGTTGATAAGCACCCGTCCGATGGTGGGCTGCATGTTTCCGTTCATGTTTTCCATCAGCGTGGTTTTACCCGCGCCGGCCGGACCCATCAACGCGACAAACTCACCCGGTTCAATAGTCAGTGACACATCTCTCAGCAGGCGAATGCCCGATTTCACATCGTAGCACACCCCTTCCACCTCTACCCGGGTAGACAACCGAAGGTCATCACTTTCCACCGCACCGTCCGCTGCGATGCGCAACCGCACCGGCCCGATTTGAATATAATCGGTCGACTTGACCACAACCGGCTTCGTAACTTGAATACCGTTTACAAATGTTCCATTGGCGCTTCCCAAATCCTCCAGCTCATAAGCGCCTCCCGACTTCAATGTCAGTTTGGCGTGATGACTGGAAACCATGGGATGATCAACCACGTACTCATTGTCGGGTAATCGCCCGATAGTGATAATCCCCGAAGTGGCTCTGATTAATTCGGTGGGCATGCTAGCTCTCCTTGGACTTTTTCGCAGAACCGCCCTTGGCAGACGCGTTTCCCATCGGAACGACCGCTTTGCGAGACTTCAATGCCACCGCGATAATCGATACGGCCACCAATACCACCAGCAACAACACAAGTACCACGATGGCGTTCATGGCATCGGCGCCCTGGGGAGGCTTGGCCACCAAAAACTCGGTGGCACTCTCCCCTTTTTGCGTCCACTTGTTGGAGACCTTTATTATACCTGTCTCCACGGCTTTATTCAGTTCGCCGACCACGCGATACGGCGCCGCTGTATCGGTCGCCAGCTGTTGGTCTCCTACGCGAATAACGATTTGGCCCGGCGCGCCGCAGAAACCGCTTCCGTCAATGGTCAACTTACCCTTCCCGCTATCAATCAACTCACGCGTCGCCGATGCAGGATAAAACGCGGTGATTACCGGCGTGGGTTTCTTCGAAGTTCGCGCGCGAAATTTAATTGGGTCCTGAGCGATACCGTTCACTTTCAGCACTGATGTGTGTTCAATTTGCGGCGCAGGCTCATAGCACATGAAATTTACAATCAGCCGATATTGACTGCGGATGCGGTACCAGAACGTTTTTTTCATAAACGTTTCCACGGCCTCGACACTCTTTTTGTAAATTGAACGTCCCCCGGTATTCTGCGCCAATTCATACAGCCCGTTTTCAACTTTGTGCGAATTGGTCAGGGTGTCATATTTTTTATCGAGCCGATAACCGACTGTCCAAACCGGCACCACACCGGCCTTGTATGAATCCTGAACACAATTTCCCTGACCTTCGCCTTTATCGGCGCCGCCGGTTATCACAATGATCGTGCGATATTTATCTTTATTTTTTTCGCCGAAGTACTCAATGCCTTCAGAAACAGAGTCGCACAGACGGCCCGCCTGATTTTTATCCGACACGGTCGAAATCGCATCGATGGCTGCATACAATTTCTGGGCATCGTTGGTGAACCCGATATTCAACCGGGATTCCGAAGACACCAGATTGGAGGGAAATGTGGCTACGGCCACTTCATCGCGCTTCACATCCATCGCACTAATCAGTTGTTTCGCAGCCTGCTTGGCCTTGGAAAACTCCGAGGTATAGCTCTGCGACACGTCGATGAGAATCAGCACCTGTGCGCCGGTCCACCCTGCAACCGTTGACTTTTCCTTCCGCAATGTGGCGTTGGCGATAACGCCTCCCTGCCCCTCACCGAATTCATCAATGCTGATGGCAAACGCCCCGGCTTTCAATTTGCGATTGTAGGCGCCGTTGTCATCCACATCGACAAACACCGCGGTCTGCTCGGGAAAACCGTTGGGATTGATTTGCCAGTTCACAGTCCTTTTGGCCAGTGCACCGCTCGCGTATACGCCGACCAGAACCGTCAACAGCGTGGTCCAAATCAGGGTGTCTCCATATCTTTTCATATAAAACCGCCTTTTATTGTTATATATTACAGGTCGTTTGGAATAGCACACTCCTAGAAAACCTTCAATAACCGGAATGGTCACTTTTTAGAACATTCCATACGAATGTTCCATGTATTCCCCGGAACCCGGATTTGTTTTTCAGCATTGTGATTTCATATAAATCGACCAGATGAATTATATGGAAAAAATTGTTTACATGAAACTTTGTAAAGGATATTAACCAAGTCACAATTATTGTGTAAACAACATTAACAATCTTTTTTTCAGGTAAAGAGAGGTGAAAAATGAGTATGTGCAAAAGACACTGGTTTATTTATGGAATCCTTGGTGTATTGCTCGCCGCACCGGGTTTGACCGGCTGCGGAGAAACTGACGATGTCTCCCCATCAGCCACCGATGCGGACGCCGACAGTGATACCGACTCGGACTCGGACAGCGATACCGACTCGGATAGTGATACCGACTCGGACTCGGACTCGGACAGTGATACCGACTCGGATAGTGATACCGACTCGGATAGTGATACCGACTCGGACTCGGACAGCGATACCGACTCGGATAGTGATACCGACTCGGACAGTGATACCGACTCGGACAGTGATACCGACTCGGATAGTGATACCGACTCGGACTCGGACTCGGACAGCGATACCGACTCGGATAGTGATACCGACGGTGATGCAGACACCGACACGGACACTGATTCCGATACAGACGCGGACACCGATTCTGACAGCGATACCGATTCCGAAGAAACCTGCCCCGGCTGTGCCCGTCTGGAGGTGCCGATCACAGAAGCGGAGACCGCTCAGCAATTCAACGTGACGCTACCCACTGCAACCGACCTGACCGGCGCTGTGGTAACGTTCCGCGTTATGGCATACATCGCGGAAGGCGGCGGAATTCAAACATATGTACAGAACGGCGAAGCGACCGATTACGCCAACATCGGCTACGAGTGGGTCGCTTTCGAAGACCTAGGGAGCTGGACCGAAGTCACCATCGATGTTGATGCCCTGGCTGCGGACAACGAAGACTTTGACTCCACCGCAGTTGAAACCATTGGGATTCAGGTAACCGCGGGGGACACCGGTCCCTGGGAGAATCCGACCGTCGTGTATCTGGATTCCATTGCCGTTGTTGCCGACGATACAAATATTGTTGGACCATACGATTTCGCGGCCGGCACCTCGCCGATTTCTGTGGGCTCCTACAACCCGATTGAGGGCTCCACCGTGACGCACATTGCAGAAGAAGGCGTCGTCATCACAGAAAACTGTCCCGGATGCGCCCGTCTGGAAGTGCCGTTTACCGAAGCAGAAACCGCACAGCAATTTTCGATTTTCCTTGAAGAAGCAACTGACTTCACCGGTGCGGTGGTCACGTTCCGCGTGCAGTCGTATCTGTACAGCGCCGGCGGAGTGCAAACCTATATCGCCAACGGTGACGCCAATGACAATGAAAACATTGGATATGCCTGGAATTCGTTTTCCTCAATGACGGATTGGACAGACATCACAATAGATGTGGATGCATTGGCTGCGGAGAATACTAATTTTGACCCGACCGCGGTGGAACAACTCGGCGTTCAACTCACGGCCGGAGATACCGGCCCATGGGCGAACCCGACAGTAATTTATGTAGATGCGATCACTGTTGTTGCGGGGGCCGCAGATGTGGTTGGACCGTACACCTTTGATGCGGATGTAGATGTGATTACGCTGAACGACTACAACCCCATTGAAGGCTCCGACGTTACCCATATTGCCGAAATGAAATAGTTTTCCACCCATTCACATTTCTTTTTCAATCCCTTTTCCCTGCCCTTCTCGCACTGTACTGCTGAATTCGACTTTTTTTAATTATTTGTGGAAACAGAACGGAAATTCGAATAGAGCTTTCTGCCATGAGAATCTACGGCCCCGTACCATCAAGACGATTCGGACTATCACTGGGAGTGGACATCGTCCCCCATAAAACATGCCCACTGGATTGCATATACTGTCAGCTGGGGGAAACCGATTGTCTCCAGATGGAGCAGGAAACTTTTTTTCCAATTGAGGAAATCATCCGCGATGTGAAAGCGGCGCTCGAAGAAGGGCCGCGTCCCGATGTCATCACCCTGGCCGGTTCAGGGGAACCCACATTGTACAGCCGTTTGGGCGAGTTAATCGATGAACTGAAAAAATTATCTTCCGCGCCTGTGCTGCTGATTACCAACGCGGTGCTGCTCACTGTTCCCGAAGTCAGAGCAGCCGCCTTGAAAGCCGACATTCTCGCTCCGTCGCTCGATGCTGGGGACGAGGCCACATTCCAAAAAATCAATAAGCCCCATCCGGACTTGAATTTTAACGATATTGTGACCGCTCTCATCGAGGTAACGAACGCACATCCCAAAGAAGTGAGGCTGGAAGTGATGCTGATTGACGGCATCAACGACGACCGACAGAGTATTGAAAATATCGCTACCATCACCCGACAAATAAAATGCGACCGAATCGACATCAACACCCCCGTGCGACCGCCGGTTCCCGAGCGCGGCGCCATGCCCTGTGGGGAAGATACGCTTGAACTGGCCAAATCCATTCTAGGCCCGAAGGCGACCCCCATTGCAAAATTTGAAAAGCGAAACCACTCTAAAAAACCGACGCACAACTTTGATGACCTGGATAAAAATGTTCGCGAAACCCTGATGCGCCGTCCCTGCACCCTGCACGACATTTGCGACAGTCACCACCTCACTGAGGCGGATGCCCGAAACATCCTGGAACGTTTGCTGGCCGCGGGAATCATCCAGGCCGATAACACGGAACAGGGTATTTACTATCGCACGACCGGGAAAAACCCAACCGTGAGAAAATTGTAGTATTATCAATTACAAAACCGTAAAAATACAACGTCGCAAATACAACACCGGAAAGACGCAATGACCGAATCCACTCCCATTTCCGTCGCATCCATGAAAATGGAAACCGCTATTGTGGTCTCTGTGCAATTTTTGCTGGTGATTGCCCTGGTACAAGCAGCGAACGCAATGGGATTCGAAGGCGCATTGTCGGCGCTTATCGGCGCGCTGTTTATCTTTTTGCCGGTCATCGTACTCGATAGGCGGGGAAAGCCTTACGAACGATACGGTATGAAATTTCAGAGTCCACTCCCGGATTTTCCGATGATATTCATGCTTGCCGCAATTACCTGGCCGCCGATTGTGGCAGCTGTTTTTCTTTTCCCTGAAATGTGGCAGTTGCAGCTCCCCAACTGGACGCTGAATGTTCCAGCCGGATATGTATCAACGTTTGTGGCGCATTTCCTTGTAGTGGCGCTGCCCGAAGAATTCTTTTTTCGCGGCTATCTGCTCGGTCGCCTGGACGACATTTTCACCGGTCGAATCACCATACTGGGCGCGAAAATCGGACACGGGCTGTGGATTTCATCACTTGTTTTTGCCGTGGGACATTTCTCGGTGGACTTTCACGCAAGCCGACTGCTGGTCTTTTTCCCGGCGCTGGCATTTGGATATTTAAAGATAAAAAGAAACAGCATCATCGCCCCCATCATTTTTCACGGCCTGTGCAATGTGTTCATGGACATTTTCAGAAGCGGCCTGGGGCTGTAGCAAAAGAATCTTTTTTTCAAAGGCAAATCTTGCTACAAGGCATTGTGATTGTATTGTGAATCTTGGTGCCTTCAACCCGGCCCGTTTGTAAAAAGGATGAGACATGAAAGCAGGAACACCGCCCACGGTGGAACAACTAATTGATATTGCATTGGAAGAAGACCTCGGACGCGGGGATGTGACCACACGTTTGTGTGTTCCCCCGGCTGCTGAAAGCGAGGGCCGCGTCATTGCCAAACAGAATCTGGTAGTCTGTGGTCTGGATATTTTCGAAGCCGTGATGAAACGGGTGGACCATACCACGGTGCTCGACATTCATGTGGAAGAAGGTGCGCAAATCGAATCCGGAACACTCATGGCAGTGGCCAAAGGAAAAACCGCATCCCTATTGATGGCAGAGAGAGTTGCGTTGAATTTTTTGCAGCGCATTTGCGGAACCGCGACCATGACCCGCACATTTGTGGACGCAGTGCCGAATGAATGCTGTGTACGCCTGGTGGATACCCGCAAAACCACTCCCGGAATGCGCTATCTGGAACGCGCTGCCGTGCTGGTGGGGGGCGGGAACAACCACCGGGTAGATCTGGGCGGCGGCATTCTGATTAAAGAAAATCACATTCGGGCGGCAGGCTCGGTAACCGCAGCTGTAACCCGGTGCAAACAAAACGGCCCCCACCCACTGGCGGTGGAAGTGGAAGTGACCAACCGCAAAGAGTTGCAGGAAGCGCTCGACGCGAACGCCGATATTATCATGCTGGACAACATGACCAATGATGAAATGGCCGAGTGTGTAAAACTGGTAAACGGCAAAGCGCTGCTGGAGGCATCTGGCGGCGTCAATCTGAAAACGGTCGCTGCCATTGCGCAGACCGGCGTCGATATCATTTCGGTTGGGGCGTTCACTCATTCCGCGCCGTCGGCAGATATCAGCTTCTTAATAGAATAGTCACTATGACGGCTTCTTTTTTTTCAGAATCATTTTTTCAAAAACAGCTACAGAATATACTTTCGCCCGATTCCATTTCGTTGACCGTGCATCGGGAAATTGATTCCACCTCAACCGAATTGATGCGTCAATTGGCGGCTGGAGGCCATGCCGGATGCGTTGTCGTATCACAGCGTCAAACCGGCGGCCGGGGGCGCAGCGGGAACCAGTGGCACTCTGACACCACAGAAAATCTGTACATTTCAGCAGCCTTCCAGATAACCGGGGAGATAGCTGAACGACTGCCGCTGGTACCTTTGGCCGCCGGAATTGCCGCGTCGAGTGCACTTCGCGCCACAGGCATTTCAGACGTGGTGTTAAAATGGCCCAATGACTTGCTGCAACGCCGAAAAAAAGTCGGTGGTATACTGTGCGAAACCCCGGGAATCGAGAACGATTCTGCCATTGCTGTTGTGGGGCTGGGACTCAACCTGGGGAAGCAGTCATTTCCAGAAGAACTGTCAAACATTGCGAGCTACCTGGACTACTCGAAAACGCCCACACCACAAACGCATCTGCGAGAGCAAATCTCCGCCCATTGGATTTGTGAACTACACCAGTGGTGTTCTCGGCTGATGGAGGGGAAAACCGCCGAATTAATTGACACATGGAAGATGCATTGCGAGCCGTTCGGCAGACGCGTGAAAGTGGGCGACGTGGTGGGAGAAACCATCGATCTCCATGAATCGGGACGGCTGCTGGTAAAACAGGACGGAGGCGATATCTGCACCATACCGGGAGGAATGGTCGAATCCCTCGACTGAAAATGGCCGCATCAATACTTTTTTTCGGCGTAACGCGTTACAATTAAAAGGCAAGTTTCTTTGTGATAACGAAAAATAGTGGATAAATAGAAAAATATAACCGCTCTTATGGATTATGGAGGGTGTGCTGTTTCAGGGAGCCGAAAAATGGTTGGGGGGTATTGTTATCGCTGTGATTTTCAGCGTCTGTGCACCGGTGCGGGCACAGGATGTCACCGGTAAGGGCGTTGGAACCATCGGCGGTATTGTCGCCGGAGCGGAGGTTGTGGTGGTGGTGGAATCGATTATTCGGGTAAAACCGCTTTGGCCGTACCTGGTGTTTCCGGCGGTGGGCGCTGTGGGGGGCGGCATCGGCGGATACAAACTGGAACAGAAGTCGCGGGGCGGCGCCATCGCACTGTTAATTACCAGCATGGTGGGTATCATTCCCACGGTTATCGGCGCATCGTCCGCGCGGGCATTTCACCCCGACGATGTGGGCGCCAAACGGGGCGACCGAGCGATCCCGGTTCAATCTCTGGAAATTCAGCAACATGGAGATACCGGAACCACCACCGAAATAGAATCGCGGCCGGACGGACTCCCGGAAGGGCCGTTGGGACCACCCGCCCCGGATACCACCGATGATTCCGAAAAAGTCATTGATTCTGAAATACCGGCGCAAAGCCGAATTTCATTTCCTGCCGAACGCGCGGAACGGCTGGCACACCTTTCCAGTGGAGCACTGTTTCATGTAAACCGCAGTCTTCGCTTCGGTCTGGGGATTCCCGCTGTGGACGTGGTTCCTTTGTCGTTGCCGCCCGTCCATTTTGCGTATCGGGGTATGGAAGTCAATGTACCGCTGTTGGTGGTTGATTTGCCCTAGCATTCCCAGAACAAGCTGTTTTGTCGGGGAAGTTAAATTTCCCCCGCCGCTTTCATTTCGGCGTATAGGTCAGGCATTTCACGCGCCAGGCATTCTTCGCAGATACTATGAGTCAGTAGCAAGTCTGTGTGCTTCAGCAAGTACGTATCCACCGCTTCCCAAAACCCTTTGTCGTTGTGAATCGATTTGCAAACCCGGCAAACCGGGACGAGTCCTTTCAGGGTTTTAATGCTTTCGTATGTCTGTTCAAGAAGCGCCATATGTGCTTGCATGTCTACCGCATACCGATGGCGGACGCTCGCCATTGTAGCGGTGAAAAACCCGATGAGCGGATAGGCGGTCAAAAAGAAAAATCCCGTATCGGAGGCGTACCCGTACTTTGCGGTGAACATCGGCGAGGCAAACACAGCAATGGCAAAAACAAGCATGGCTGCAGTCCAGGCGATTCCGGAACGCGGAGGCAAAATAAAATTCACCGCCACCGGGAAAATATACAACCAGAAGTGATCTGTGGAATTGGGCGTTGGAGTGAAAAACTGAACTGTTAAAATGCCAAAAAAGACCGCGATCCCAAACTGGTATACGTATTGTCCTGTTTGTTTCACGTGCAGATACACGGCTGCGGCGATGAGGAGAATTGTAAAAATGAATTGCACCGCCAGTTCAAAAAATCCGTCTTGCCCCGCCAAAACGCTGCGCGCGCTGAATGCTAAAATGACCGGTGCACCCACCATCACCGCGTACTTTAAAAACCGCTGACGGTTTTGTTCGTCGCTGCGCCGCCACGTATCAAACTTCTTTACTTCATTCGGCAAGGGAAAACTGCTTGTTTCTGTTAAATGGACATTCTTCTTTGCGCACTCTCGGCAGATACCGGTACTGATGAGCGCATGTGAATACTTCTTCAAGTAGTTTTCAAGATTCCGCCAGTATCCATTGTCGTCCCGAACGCTTTTGCAGTAGCTACATATGGGCACCAATCCTTCCATTTTTTGAAGCTCACGGGCCGCCTTTTCAAGGGCTTTTCGCGAAGAGGAGAATTCATTCCACGATTGTTGCCGAAACCATTCTGAGATAATCGAAAAAAAAGTCAAAATACCGAAAGAAACAATGATATCCAGTACCGGCAACGAAGTGATTTCTTCTTCATTGGGTTTTGCGGAAAAATGCATTGCGAACAGCATGACGCCGAGCAGTACGCCCAGCCAGATAATCCCTTCACGGATACCCAACAGGTAAAACAGGGCAACTGGTATGGCGAAATATCCTTGAATTGCGGCGCCGCTTTCGTAGTTCGATAAAAACACGGTATAAGAACAAATATATAGAATGGTAAATACACCGATACGGTACGCTGTCGTGTCTTTTTGGCTGCGCGTGAGGATGAGAAGGGTCGCAATCAGCAGAAAAATACTCGACAAATCAAAAAACGCCTCGATTTCATGCGCGATATAAAAATTGTATATGAAAAAAAATGTCTGACAAAGCAACCCACCGATGACCCCGAAAATGGCGTACCGATGACGGAATGCCGAGTCTGCCAACAGTGTGTTCGAAGAAACGGATTCAATCTTATCGATTGGTCGCCCGGACACGCTCAAAGGTAAATCAGATGGCATCATTCGAAGTTGTACTTTTCAATTGCACGTTCCATTCGAAGAATTGAACCAACATGGTTAAAAATAATTCTGACACCTGTTTTGGGGTAGTCAATGTTTGATACTTTTTCAATAACACGCCCCAAAAACGCGACCGCTTCCAAAGGGTTGCTCCTGAATCCGTTGTGGCTACAACCACTTTTTCAGTCTGAAAAGCGTCAGCATCGACACCGCAGCGGAGGCCATAATGCCCACCACCACAAAATAGCCGTAACGGGTATGCAGCTCCGGCATGTGATCAAAATTCATTCCATACACGCCTGCCAGAAACCCGAGGGGAATAAAAATGGAACTTACCACTGTGAGAATTTTCATCACCTCGTTGGTGCGATGGCTCATCAGCGACAGATAGCTTTCCATCAGCGCCATTGCCTCTTCCCGCTGATTTTCAAGCACATCACCCAACTGGTGAACGTGATCTTTCAAATCGCGGAGAAACGGTTCCAATGCGCTGCTGAAATGAGGAACATCCCCGGTAACCAGCGTATCCGTGATGGCTTTCAGCGGCCGAGTCGCTTTTCGGGTTTTCGAAATCATCTGCTTGATGAGGTGAATATTCTCCACCAGATTTTTCCGACGCGCCCCCATCACGTCGTCTTCGAGCTGGTCCATTTTTTCGCGAAACAAATCCCCCAAAAACATATACGTATCGACCACCACATCCAACATGGCGTACACGAAATAATCGCAGCCGTGCTTGCGCATACGGGCGTTCGGGTTGTCTAAGCGCTGCTTCAACGGCTCGAAATGAAACATATCTGTTTCCTGAAAGGAGATCACCAGGTTATCGAACAACAGAATGCTGACATGCTCAAAACGCAATGATTCGGATTGTTTTTCAAAAACGGGCATTTTCATAATCAGAAACAAAAAATTCCCGCAGTCCTCAATCTTGGCGTTGTGATGCGGATTCACCACATCCTCAAGCACCAGCTCCGGAATGCCGTACTGCTTGCCGAGTGATTGAATAAACTCGGTATCGCTCAGCCCGCTCACCTGAATCCAGCGCCGTGGCGCCTGCTGGGAAGGAATATCCTGTCCGACCGCAACTTCAAAATGCACCACCTCATCGGGGCCGTAATCCGCGATAAATAACCTGCAGTCGGAAACCGTCTCCCCGGTGTACACCACACTCCCGGGAGCCAATCCCAGCTTCTTCTGTTTTGTTCCCGGACCGGACAATCCCTTGTACAAACTATGAGACACAATTTTTCTGTACATAACCACCCTCCCGCATGCGGTCGTACCATGTTCAGTATACATGACACCGAAATCTTCTCCTCATCCACGCAAATGCACAAGTTATATCGTACATTCACTCCACCTGCCCCTGCAGGAACCACTGCCTTCGGCGCCGGTCAAAATGCACCCATAAAATTTAAGAATTTATTCCAGCGTCCAGTTTTCCAGTTTCAGTTCTGGAACTCGTTCGAATTCTTTGGTGTTGTTGGTGACCAGGGTTAAATCGCGAGATTGGCATTGGGCTGCCAGCTGTAAGTCATAAGGACCAATAGGCGTTCCCCGACGATTTAAATCGTGCCGAATCAAACCGAAGTGCTCGGCGTCTTCGGGACCGAACGCAATGAGTTTGAACGGCGAAAGAAAACTGAAAAGGAGAACGCGGTTCTTTTTGGGGTAGAGACTTTTGGCGATGCCGAACTCCAGCTCTGCCACCGTCACAGCCGAAACTGCGATGTTGAACAGCGGTTCTCTCTGTACCCGAACCTGCAAATGTGGAAATTTACGTTTTATCAGGTAAATGCAAATATTGGTATCGAGCAGGTACATTATAGATCGTCACGCACCTGCATGGCCGGTTGTTCACGTCCGTTCTCAAACAGGTCTTCAGAAAATTCTTCGATGCTGGTTTCAAATCCCTCCCAAATATGTTTGGGGGAAGTCAACACCAGCGAACAACCGACTTTCTGAATGAACAGTTCGGTGTCCTCCGTGGCAAATTCTTTGGGAATGCGCACCGCCTGACTATTGCCCGATTTGAATACGCGTACCGTTTCCATCTTAACCACCTCCAATTATTAATATATACATAAGTATATACACATACAAGTTATATCGTACATTCACTCCACCTGCCCCTGCAGGAACCACTGCCTTCGGCGCCGGTCAAAATACACCCATAAAATTTCACGTTCAGTTTTGGCAAAATAATATTCGCGACAAATATCATTTACCCACCAGCCGCCTTCTATCACATACGGCCCCAGCATCTCCTTTACCGCTTTTTTGCCGAGACCCCCGAAATGAACACCTGCCGGACCTTTCACCGGTCTGGAATTCAGCAGCACCGGTGTATCAAGAATTCGACGAACCAACGCACCGGTACGCTTTCCCGGCTTGGGATACGTCACCGCCTTCAGCGGCAACAACTGATAGCTCGCCCCCGGCAAATGCCCTTCCGTAACCTGTGCATACAACACGCTTTGGTCGCCGAATTTCGCACGCAATCGGGCCAGGGCACGATTGGTCGCCTCAATGTTCCGCTTATGTTCATGTTGAAACAATGCCAATTGGCCGAACGTGGCCGGCGCCGCCCGGGCTTCTAAAATCACTTCGTCCACATTGTCGGCCAACTTCAGCCGCTCCAGTTTTAACCGAAGCAATTCCATCCACAATGCCATATTCATCGTGGGCATCGCCGGAACAATTTCAATCGTCGTTTCCGGTGCATGCGCCAGCACGAATGTCACCTGCAACCGATGCAATACTTTCTTTTGCGCCAGCAACTTTGATAACAATGACTCCAGCAACGTTTTACTCACAAACAACAACGCCAACGCATTGGATTGTACACCATCCAATTGACAACCGGTCGTTATGGGAGACATCTCTTTTTGCGGAACAAACGGATAAAATTGCGCAGCGGATGCCCGCCGATGCAAGTCAAACAACGCTGCAGAAAACCGAGACTTCAAACTTTCCGCCGGCAATGCCAACAAATCTCCCAGACGGGACACGCCCAATCGCTCCAGCAATTCCAAATCTTTCGTCGAAACATCAAGAAAAGAAAGCGGCGTATGAAACACCGCATGCTGCTCCTGCTCCTCGGTCTCAAATACGCGAACCCCCCGCTCCCACCTGGCCACCGCATAGGTACCGAATTTCGATGAACCGACGCAAACGCCGGCAAAAAAACCGCTTTCACGCACCGCCCCGCGTACCGTATTCGCCCATTCCCACTCAGACGAATACAGCCGATCGATTCCGGAACAATCCACCCAGAACACACCGTGTTCCGCTGACCCCTCCACCATCGGCGAAAACCGGCGAAGCAACACCACGGTGTCTTGCGTATGTTGCTGAATTTCTTTCTCCCCCACGACCTGCGCCTTCAACACCGGACACATGGAAAGGGCCGTCACATAACTCTCATTTTTTTTCAGACCGTACTTCCGGGCATGGCGATTCAACTCCACAATACGCCCGGTCGCATTATCGCGCGTAATCACCGCCACCGGAAAATCCAACCACTCCTGATATTGCTTTAAAAGAATCTGCAGCGAAAAAGAGAACAGATTAACACAGGCCATCCGGCGCATCGCACAACTCCTCGATCTTCCAGTGAGAGGCGCCGGTTTTATCTCTTTGCGGGGTTACCAACACATTGTAGATGCTCGCCGGACTATCAAGCGGGCGCATCTGAGTTTGTACCGTTAACGACACCAACGCACCGCCCGTCTCGCGCTCACTTCCGGACGGCAGAATAAGCACCGCTGTTCCATGAGTCCGGGCCAGCCCCGATAATCGATGTTGTAACACCGTTGCGCCTTTGGACACCCGCTGGTCGCCCATCGATGCCGAATCAATGACCACCAGTCCCACGCCGCCGCTGCGAATCAGCGTATCGGCCGCAAACCACATATCTTTATCGGACGCTACTCGAATCACCGCAACCGCAGCCAAATCCACGCCCCACCGCGCCGCATCCGGCGGATAAAACCCACTCTGAACACCACCGACCCATGCCACCGTTTCCCCTTCTTCCTGCGCATCTCTGATCACTTGAAACACCGCCGACAACGACGCACTCATCACACCGGGCAGCATCGATACCAGCCGACCTTCCAGGGCGGCGAAGCTCCACGGTGAGTCAACCCGTTCCGCCCCGCCCCGAAACCCGCCGGTGGGGAGCCCCAGCGTGAGATACCGGGTCTGTAATAATTCATCCAGTCGGCGGGCAACGTTCATGAAACCACCATGCTGTCCAAATATCGGCGCACTTCAATCACCTTGCCGAGCAACCGCAAATCTCCGGTGGGAACGATCGGTTCGAACTCATCGTTTTCGGGGTGCAGTTCGGGGCGCCCTTTGATCATTTTAAATCTCTTCACCGTGGCTTCTTCTTCCACCATCGCCACCACGATATCACCATTGTCGGCGGTTTCCTGTTTACGTACAATGACCACATCACCGGGAAGAATTCCGGCATTCATCATGGAATAACCGCGCACCTTCAACGCGAACAGTTCTTCGCCCACCCCCCGGGACTGCTGCACGCCGATATATCCGTCGGGATCTTCGATGGCCTCGGTCAGTTGGCCGGCTTGTACACTGCCGAGCAGCGGCACCGGCAGTTGCGGCACCAATTCAATGATATCGGGAAGGCTGTACCCCCGGGAGATGCCGCTCTGCTTTACCAGTTTGCCTTCCCTTACCAGGTTTTCCAGGTGTTCACGGGCAGTCTGCACCGATTTAAACGCAAACGCCTCCTGCACCTCACGCACCGTGGGGGGCAGGCCAGCGGTGATATGATCGCGCATAAAGCGAAAAACTTGACGTCGCGTCTGTCCTTTGGGAGTCTTGGGAGCCATTTTTTCCTCGCTTCCGTAAAAATTCTCAAAAAAGTTTCTCAAAAAACGGTCTTTTTCTTGTATACCATACAAATGTACGGTATACAACATTCAGCCATTACTTTTTACCTTTCCTCCCGAGGGTAAAAATTCGGTGTCGGGAGTTTTCGCCAAACCCTCCCGACACCGAAGCCATTTTCCCAATAAATGAAAAACAAAGTGAAGTGAGGACCATGGTGGATTGTGAATTGATCTGTGGATTGCGCTGTTGACATTTAATAGATAAATCTTACTCTTACTGTAAGAGGTAAGAAAATGCGCATTACATCAAAAGGGCAAGTGACCATTCCACAGTATATTCGCGAAGAATTTCATCTGTATCCAAATACCGAGGTGGTCTTCAAAGCAGAAGCCGGGCGCGTATATATTGAAAAAAACCCGCTGCCGAACACCCTGCGCGACAGTCCGTTCGACTACGGGCGAGGAGCGGCCACACTCCAAATGACTACCGAAGAAATCATGGCTCTCACCCGGAGTGATGTATCGTCACCGGAAAATGAAACAGAATGAAACCCGTACTGGTGGACTCCAATGTGTTGATTGATATTTTTTCGGACCACCCCTCCTGGTATCAATGGTCCAGAAACCAACTCACGCGTCTGTACCGTCAAACACGGTTGTATATCAATCCCGTTGTGTATGCCGAAATTTCTGTGCCCTTTAAAAGAATTGAGGAATTGGAAACCTGCCTGCAACGGCTACCGCTGCAGTTTGCTGAACTTCCGAAAGAAGCACTCTTCCTCGCGGCAAAAGCGTTCCTCCAATATCGACAGAAAGGCGGCGCGAAAACCGCTCCCCTGCCCGACTTCTATATCGGCGCACACGCGGCAGTCAAAAACTGGCAACTGATTACAAGAGACACTTCCCGAATAAAACACTATTTTCCTTCCGTCCCCATCATCTCACCGGAATCAACCGCTGTACAGGGCAAGTGATTCGAAAAATCGGAATCGCCTATTGCCAATTCGCACAAAGCCCGATAGACGAATAAATACACAATAGAGCGACCGCAACCTGTGAACCACCAATCAGCGTGGCGTTCACAGCCAGGAGAACAGCGATGAAACGAATTACTCTGGAAATACACTATGCGGATGGCAGAACCGAAATCCGACAATTCAGTGATGGAACCTACATTATCGGTCGGGATACCGGTGCGATTCCGCTTCATGACAATATCGTATCGGGTCGCCACGGCGAACTGAACGTATCTGAAAACAACGTGGTATACACCGATCAGGGGTCCACCAACGGTACATTCACCGCAGACGGCGTGAAGCTGGTCGGCCCGATCACCATGACCCACGGCACCGAGCTGCGAATGGGAAAATGCAAAATCATTCTGAAAGCCATCCACCAACCGGCAGCAGCCACCATCATGCAGCCGGCCGTCGCCGCGCCCACCAAGCAGGAACGGGCCAAAACCATGTTGGGACAACCGGCTCCTGATCTGAGTGCACTGCGCGCATCCGGAACATCGGCGGCGCCCGCCGCAGCGGCCCCATCTCAGATACCGGCTGATTCTCAGCGACCATCCACCAATAAAACCACGCTGGGGCAACCCGCACCGAGTACCCCACCGGCGGTGGTCGCGTCCAGAGTTCCATCCACCGCGAAAACCACCTTGGGGCAACCCGCCGCCAGTGTTCCCCCGACCGCCCACGCGGCATCCGCGCTGCCCAACGCAGTGGACCCGGCGGCAACCACCGAAGCCCCGCCGCCGGCAACCGCGGATGCGGCATCTGCCATTGAAAAAGCACCGGAGTCGTCGTTGGTTTCGCAAGCGTCTTCGGGCGCCCAGGCATCCGCAGATGAAAGCTATACCTACAATTTGGACATCGGTGAACTGATCAAGTTACCGATGCAAGACGCCCAGTGGGTGATGAAATGTATTGTCATGGGGCTGTTCACCATCATCCCCATCGCCGGACAATTAAACCTGCTGGGCTGGCTCGTCGCGTGCTATCAGAACCGCAAACAGGGAAGCAGCGAACTGCCGCCCGCCAATTTTTCGTATCTGAGCGGCGGTATTCCGCTGTTTCTGGCGTACCTGCCCGCGGTGGGGGCCATTGTCGCCGTCAATATCGTGCTGGGCGTTATCACGTTCTTTTTGCCGTTCCTGTTCTTTGTCACCGGGCTGGTAAATCTGGCGTTCAGTCTGGCACTCTTCGCGGCCGGACCGGCGATTATGTACCTAACGGTGGAAAAGGGATTGACCTGGACCAGCATTCGCGTCAACGACATGTTGACATTTATCAAAACCAACACGTCGGCCTACACATCCCTGATTGTCTCGTTCTTCATCGCCGGACTCATCGGCGGCGCCGGCGGCATCGTGGTGTTCGGCACCCTGCTCACCCTGCCCTACTCCTTCGCCCTGCAGGCTGTCATCCTCTCAGAAATCAAGCTATCATAAATCAAGTAGCCGTTCTGCGGCGAAAACAACACCTACAACATTCGGATGTGAAAAACGTGATGGTGCAACGCGCTCAACCGGCGCGCTTTGGGAGAAAAACTATATCGATGTTCCGATGGCGCGAATCGCAGCGACGCCGAAGCCGCCGCTCATCACCTGAGAGGGCATCACTGGGATAATAGCGCCCGATACCGGATCTTCGACCACACTGGGAATTAAGTAAGCATCCCCGACTGTCATCCAGGAATCTGAAATCGATGCGCCGGTGTCGTTCATCATCACACCGACCTCCGGTCCATGGATAACTGCCACATAAAATTCCGGTGGCACCGGCAGCGGAGAATCCAACAGAACGCTGGTGAACGTCAATCCATCCGGCTCAGCTGTAAATATGACTTGCTGAGAGTACAGGAGTATGGGCAATGTGGCATTCGGATCCGCGCTTCCCGCATCAGCCGCCGGCACTGTGGGCATATAAATTGCGATGGTGAATGTTGTTCCGGTTGCGGGCTGAGGAGCCCACGGTGTGGTTCCGAACAGCACATCCACTTCAGTAATCACTTCGCCCCCCGGAACCGCTTCGAACCAATTGCCGAACCAATTGAGAAATATGGGGTCAGACGGCGCAATCTGCATTTCCATAACGTATGGAATGCCCGAATCGAGTTGATATACCACATCGCTATCGCTGTCTGTGTCACTGTCTGTATCACTATCGGTATCACTATCGGTGTCGCTATCGGTATCTGCGTCCGTGTCGCTGTCGGTATCCGCATCCGTGGTGCCGCAGGAACCGCAACCAAGCCCTTCTACTTCATCTACACAGATGAAATCCCACTCTGTATTGCAGCAAAAGGGATCATTCGCGCAGACACAGGCTGTGACTGACGGATCATTGCACTCGGGCGTACCATTGGCCACACAACAATCACCGGCGTCCGTATCGGTGTCACTGTCCGTATCACTATCGGTGTCACTATCTGTATCACTGTCCGTGTCGGTATCGGTGGTGCCACAGGATAAGCCACATTCAGTAGTAGCAAAATCGATGCAGAACTGGTCCCAACCCAAAACCAACGGGAAGGTCTCGTCCCAGCAGTGGGGCGGCGCCGGCACGCTTTCCATACATGTCATCACGTCGGAATTCTCGCAGCCCACTCCCGAGTGAATTTCGCAGCAATTCCCAAAATCCGTGTCGGTATCGCTGTCGGTGTCACTATCGGTGTCGCTGTCCGTATCGCTATCCGTATCGCTATCCGTGTCGCTATCGGTGTCGCTATCGGTGTCGCTGTCTGCATCCGTGGTACCGCATTCTTCAATGTTTAATACATATTCGCCCGCATTAGCGTTATACCCACCGATAATCAGACTGTACGTAATATTCGCCGAAAATAACATACAATCCAACCCTGACTGAAATCCGTCGTAATCATCATTGTACGCGCAGAATTCGGTACCATCCGGACAACCGCTGACAACTGCCAGCTGGGTATCAAAGCTGGAACCAATCAAATCAACGGCCAGCAGGATATCGGAATCGGGTGTAAACTGATACACATGTTCCGGTCCGGCGGGCGTTGCGCCCCACGGATTATCCTGGCCCCAACAGGCGATTTCTGTTTCTTCCGCAATATCATCCGAAGCTGAAAGTGTACTACCCGTTGTCGTAAAGAACCCGCCGGAATTCGGCACGAAGAGATTTACATCATTCGCCACCGCGCCGTTACATGCTTCCATAGCATCCGCATCCGTATCGGTATCACTGTCCGTATCGGTATCGGTATCGGTATCGGTATCGGTGTCGCTGTCCGTGTCGGTATCGGTGTCGCT
>JAFGXQ010000161.1 GCA_016936575.1 Deltaproteobacteria bacterium | reverse complement strand
CGTATGTAGCTCTGCGCTACGTTGTTTCCAAACTACAAGTGTAACCTACGAACTTGCGTTTGGAGTCGGTCGCTACATTCTGACTAATAGCGACGGAATGTGGATTGTGTCGATGGGGGATTTGGGACACTATGGGGGCGATGAAGCGGTTTCGTATTACTTTCGGCAGGTTGTTGCCCCCATGGGTTGTGTTGATTTTCATCGCAATGGTGTTGACAGGGGGGCCGCGATATTCGCATGCCTCGTGCAGTACAGCGCCGAGTCATGAAGAAATTGAAATGCTGCTGCGTCAATATGCACAAAGCTATCCGGAAATCGCGGTGCTTGTGGAGGTGGGAGAATCGGTGTCGTCCCGCGCAATCACGGGGTTGCGCGTTTCGGCCCAGCCCGACGAGGAGGAAGCGGAACCTGAAATACGAATCATCGGCGGCATACACGGAAATGAATGCCAGTCGGTCGAGGAAGTGTTGCTGATTATCGAGTGGCTGCTCGCCGGATATCAGACAGATGCGCAACTCACATCGTTTATTGACGGCGTAGAATTCTTACTCATTCCACTGGTGAATCCCGACGGGTTTTCCAGCTCACCGCCCACGCGCACCAACGCGAATTATGTGGACCTGAATCGGAATTTCGGATTCGGCTGGAGCCAGCAAAGTGTATTTGAGCCGTTCAGCGAGCCGGAATCCCGGGCGATTCGCGATGTGAGTCAGGCCGGCGCGTTCAATCTGGGACTCAGTTATCACACCGAATCCATCTACGTGAACGGCCCGTGGAACTATACGCCGTTTCATCCCCGCGACGATGCGCTTATCGATGCCATCGGCGATTCCTACAAAGCCGACAGTGAGTACGAAGTGGTGTTCGGATGGGATTGGTACCAGATATCGGGCGATGTAAACGATTGGTCACTGGGAACCCAGGGAACATTTGATTGGACCATCGAACTGACAGATGGGGACGATGCGGTATGGGAGGTGCACGAGCCGGCACTGCGCGCGTTTATTTCGTGGGCGTTTGTGGGGGTTTCCGGCGCGGTAATCGATGCGCAGACCGGATTACCGCTGCACGCGATGATCACCGTGGAACCCGAGGGAGAGCCGGTGTTTACAGATGCCACCAAGGGGGATTACCATCGCATACTACTGAACGGCACCTATGAAGTGACCGCCTGGGCGCCGGGATATCGTCCCCTGACAGTGGAGAATGTGACGGTGGCTGAGAGTGTTACCACGGTGGATTTTGCGCTGACGCGGAAAGCGGCGTACACCGCAGGATTTCAGGTGAACGAAATGACGCTGCCGCGGGACATCAGCAATTCATACGTGGCACTGGTGGGGTACGATAACGATTCTATCGCCTCAGACGCGCTGGGAGTGCACGACGGGTATTGGTATTCTATCGGTGCCGGGGGCGATATTACGATCGATATGGGCGCGGCGATTGCGGTGGAGGACGCTCCCGGACCGGATTTGCTGGTGGCGAGCGGCACCCGCAGCAATGATTCGGCGCGGGTGTGGGTGGCCGACCATCAGGATGGTCCGTTTGTCGAGGCCGCCGTCGGCAGCGGCGATTTGTACGTGGATTTGAGCGATTTGAATTTGGCCGCTGTGCGCTACGTGAAAGTGGTTGACGAATCAGATGTGGCGTTCAACGAGGCCGGCTCCGGATATGATCTGGATGCGGTGGAAAATCTATCGTGGCGCGTGCTGGCTCCCCCCGACGGAGATACGGAAAGCGATTTTCCAGACTACGACAGCGACACAATGCTGCCGGACACCGATACCCAACCGGATAGCGACAACCGAAACGTCGCAGCCACGCAGAGCCACGCGGTATCGGGATGCACCATGACGCCGCAGCACCCTGCATTCACCCTGTTTTCACTATTGTTTGCAAACTGACAGGTGCGGCGATTATTTGATTTCGACGATGCGTCCGGTCAGAAGGGGAGAGGTGGCCAGGTAGACCACTTCAACACTGTTTGGAACAACGAGACTGTCCCCCGGATCCAGGCTGACTTTCGCGGTTTCCGGGTCGCGTATTCCCAGTAGAATAACCCCGAATTCAGAGTGAAGCTATTTGGCCAGCAGTTCGAAGGTGGTGTCTTTGTCGGCCGGATTCGGTGTGATGTACAGACTGTGCGCTCCCGCGGAGGCCACTTTGGTCATGATGGTGCCGGTGCCGGGCATCAGCGCCGCGTGCGCCATCAGCGCGAATCCCAGTCGCGTCGATTCAATCACTTCGTTCGCGCCGGCCACGGAGGCGTGCTTCACGTTTTCGGGGTCGAGGATTTCCGCCACCACGTGCAGCGGTTCTTTTCGGTTTTCGCCGTGAGGCTGTTTGGCCAGATAGGAACGAATGGTGAACACCACCATAATCGTTGCGGCGTCGGACTGTGCGGGTTCCATTCGTCTGGAGCCCACCACAATCGCAGTTTTGGCGTGGGTGAGACGAACTTTATCGAGCTCACTTTCTTTGGAGGGATTCCCGCTCACCCAGATGAATTCGGGAGCCAAATCGTGGGGGCGTTCTCCCTGCGCAAACACCACCAGTTCGTTCTGGGCCGGGTTGGTTTCCTTCAACAACTGGTCCAGCAGCAGATTGCACGCGTAGTCATATCCGATGACCACAATGTGGTTTGTGTAATTTGACATGCGAAATTGGTCTCCTCGAAGGTTGATCAGCACGCGCAGCAGGGTGCTGCTCACGATGCCGGCAAAAAGGGCCAGGGTAAACATTCCGAGAATCATCACCGCGCCGGCGATGACCCGACCGAGGGGGACGGACGCCGGGGTGACATCTCCCTACCCGACGGTAGTAACCGTCACCAGTGCCCACCAGATGCCGTCCGAAATGGAATTCACCTGCGGATTATGTTGGGCTTCGACCAGAAAGAAGGAAGTTCCGCCCAGGGTTACGACAATAAATAAAAAGGAGAATGTAAATGCGTACAGCAGGGAGTTTTCTTGAAAGGTACGCAGCAGACTTTTAATGGGGTCGGAGTACTGAAAGAGTCGCACCCCTCGGAGCAGACGCAGCAGCCGAAGCACGCGCAAACCGCGCAGCTGCGGCAGGAATGTGAAAATGACGAGCAGGTCGAGCAACTGGAGCGGGGTGAAAATGAACAGCAGTCGTTCCGCGATGTGGGTTCGAACTCGCCAGAAGTGGGTTCCAGAAAAGAGGTCGACGGTTTGAGATTTATACGTGAGAACCCTCATGGTGAATTCAACCGCGAAGACAGCCAGAGTGATTTTGTCGACGAGGCGCAGCCAAGCGGGCGGATTCTGCCATACGAATACTTCGAGAATCATCAGAATGCTGGACAGAATGACCAGCGACCAGATGATGAATTCCGTAACGGTGTACGCACGGGTGCCGGGCTGGTGAAAGGCGCTGCTCAACCAGTGTTTGGACGCGGCGCCCGGGGTGGATGATTTGCTATCGTTCATATGTGTCACAGTAATGAAGTTTGGTGAAAGAGTAAAACAAATGGAAAAAAACCGTATGCACAGCGGCAGTGAGTGTGACAATTGTTGAATTGCGGCACCGGTAAATTGATTTCATAAAACCGGCAGACAAGTTTCGTCCAATGAATATAATGCCTAAAAAAGAAAAGGAAATGTCTTGAGCGGCTTAGCCCAATGACATCGAATTGCAGAAGATAAAGGAGAGAAATATGTCGATGATGACAATGAGACAACAGGGATTATGGATGATACTGCTGATATGGATAGTTGCCTTGGCAGTGGGGTGCTCAGATGATGTGGACGGCGACGGCGGCGGAGGCGACGGGGATGCGGACGGCGACAGCGACGGCGATAGTGACGGGGATACCGATGCCGATTCAGATGCGGACGGTGATGAAGCGTGTTCCAGCCGGATTGTGGCGATTATTCGCGATTTTTCGGTACAGCATGCTGATTTCGAGGTTTATTCCGGCTCGGCGGAAACCACCGGATTGGTGGCGACAACGCTGGATGCCGATTCAAAACCGGAGTTTGCCAGCACCGGAGAAGGCACCGAATACGGTCAGCAGATCACCAGTGCGGCAACCTTTGCGGATTGGTACGAAACCATCGACGGAACCAATGAGGAGTTTTTCGTTGAAATTCCGCTGACCGAGCTCGACAACGGCATGTACGAATTTTCAAGCAACGCGTTTTTCCCGCTGGACGCGTATGACACAACGTTCGGAAACGAAGGAAATGACCATAATTTCCATTTTACCACCGAGGTGCATCTGAAGTTCGTGTATCGGGGCGGAGAGGTGTTCTCGTTTACCGGCGACGATGATTTGTGGTTGTTTATTGACGGGACCCTGGCGCTGGATTTGGGGGGGTTGCATCCGCAGACCAGCGGAGAGGTGGTGCTCGACACCTTGGGACTCACAGTGGGCCAGGAATACACCATGGATATTTTCCATGCGGAGCGCCATACCCACGAGTCGAATTTTCATATCACCACCAGCATTGAATGCATTGAATCGGTGGTCGTCCTCCCCGAGTAGTTCTCCATATCGCGCGACCTTTCAGCGGTTTTGTTCATTTATATCGATGGTATTGCGTACATATCTGTATTGTCGAAATATTAGTTGCGTTTTTGCGTTCAATTATTAAATATGCACCTCTATTTTATATGGGTTGCAATATTGCAACTTTCCGACCCGGTTGCGACACTATTTTATCTAATAATTTCAACATGTTACATTTCGGGAAAGAGTGGCATGGTTCGCGCATTATGCTGGTGCATGGAAACGGCTTTGTGCCGATTTATTTGGGAGGCATGTGATGCAACCAGTTCAACCCCTATGCAGCGAACAACAGACCGAACAACGGGACAGTGTAACCGGTGAGCACAGTTTTTGTGCCCAGTACCTGTACCAGATGCCCTGGAGTGACGAAGACAACGCCATGGCGTGGTTGGAGGTTACCCGGGAGTGCAATCTGTCGTGCGCGTACTGTTGTCAGCGTCATGCGGCGGGCAGTACCAAGTCGCTGGATACCATCCGCAAGGAAATCAATATACTGATGGCGCTGCGCAACTGCGATACGGTGATTATCGCCGGGGGGGAGCCTCTGCTGCATCCGGAGCTGGAGCAGGTGGTAGCCATGGTGAAAGCGAAGGGAAAAAAGCCGGTGTTGCTCACCAACGGGGTACGGCTGACCGATCGGCGACTGGCCGATTTGGTCAATGCGGGGTTATTCGGCATTACGTTTCATGTGGATTCCAGGCAGCAACGTCCGGGATGGGAAGGCTGCAGTGAACTGGCGCTGAATGAATTGCGTGAGGATTTGGCCCTTTTGGCGGAACGGCACAAGCTGCATTGCGGGTTTAACACGGTGGTGTTTCCTGACACGCTGGGAGAGGTACAGCAACTGGCTCGGTGGGCTGAATACCATAGCGACAAAGTACACCTGATGATGTTCATCGCGGTGCGCACCTCCAGTGACGATGACCCCTGGGAGTACTATGTGGACGGTCGACGAATCAGTATCGGAAAAACCGCCTATGCCAGCGACGCACACGAACAGTCGCTAACCAGTCATGATTTGTCTGATCAGATACGCTGTGTGTTCCCGGGGTATCGGTTCAATTCCTTTCTGGGGGGAACCGCCAACTCCGGCGTATTGAAATGGGCCATGGGAAATCACGTTTGTCGGGATGGAAAGCGTCTGGGCAATCTGGGGCCCGCTAGCGTGAGACTGCTGCAACGGGCCGCCAAAAAGCTGGTGGGTCGCTATGTATCGCATATATCGCCGAAAATCTCACGCAACGCATGGGTGACGTTCCTGTTCGCATTGGTGGACAAGCATGTTCGGCGAACGTTGTGGAAACATGTATCGACTGCGGTGACCAAGCCGCTCAAGCTGTTGCGGAAATTGAATTTGCAGACATTTATTGTTATGCAACCCATGGATTTTCTGCCCACCGGCGGACAGGACCATTGCAAAGGATGCCCCAACATGACGGTGTACCAGGGGCAGTTGGTGCGCGGGTGCGAGCTTGAAAGTTATTTGTCTCACGGCGGTCCGTTCATCACCGTGCCGAAGCGGCTTCCCAACGCTTACACCGGAGATTTCTACCGCACCACGCTGCTGCCGCCCGACCCGTACGCCGAAGAATTCATCGACGCTGAACCCCTTGAAACCGACGAAATCACCGGCTACTGATTTTGTTTGACGGATACCGGCGCATTTGCGCTGCCTCCGGCGGTCAGACCGGAAGACTCCTCCCGTAACAAATTAAGACGTGAAACGGGGCGATACACAGCGAACTCACCAGAATCAGATGCCAATTTATCGGGATGAAGGACAGATCGGTCTTCAATGTCCATCAGTACCGTCGAGGTTGCGGCGCAGGTAGTTTGATCTATAGTAATATTCAATGATTCCCAAACTTTTCGCTCACATTTAACAGTGAAATGGAATCGCGTACGCCACTTTATGCAAGAGAGTAATGCAAGGGAACGCAACGTCGAATGACTTCTTTTTTTTCACATTTAATATCCATTTTTGAGCAGTTTCTACTTCGTCCTTACCCTTGTATGGAGCGCGAGGAGCGGTTTCAGTTGCGGGCAATGTTTTTCATTCATTTTGGGATATTTTTGCTCACTGCGGGCGTCTTGATGACCTCGGAGGATGAGGCGGCTACCGTATATTTTGTGTGGGGAGTATTTGCGTTCAATTTGCTGCTTTTAGTTTTGATGGTTGTGGGGAGGTTTCGGGTTGTGCGAATGATTTCGTTCGGGGGATTGTGGCTGGGTATCACGGGGCTGGCATACGGGTCTCCCCATTTTGAACACTTCGAAGTGTATCGGATGTGTACGCACTACATGGCGTTGATTTTTATCTCGTCAACCATTCTGCGTAAAAATATTGATACGTATATCTTAAGCGGCCTAAGCGTTATCTCCATATGGGTCAGCTACACAGAGCGAGGAACTCTTCCGGCTGTGGGCTTGGGACCAGATCTCGATGACTATGTGGCGTCCACGGGATTCATTTTGCTGTCAATGCTGGTATCCGGTACATTGATCAGTCGAAGTGCCAGGTTGCTGAATTCAGCACGAGAAGAAGCCCATATTTCCAAACAGCAGACATTGGCGCTGAAAGAAGCAAATGAAATGCTGCAGACGAATCAGCGAGAGCTTACGGTGCTGCGCGATTATCTGAACGCGATTATTGAGTCGATGCCGTCTGTGTTGATTAGCGTTGATGAATCTCATGTGGTTTCGCAGTGGAATCGCGAAGCGCAACGGGTGACCGGGATTAGTGCAGCGCATGCAGTGGGAAGGACGCTGGCGGAGTTGGTACCGCAGTTCATTGAACAAGATTCGATGGTATCGGAAGCAATTGCAAATAACAAAGTGGTAACCGGTGAACCCAAACAAATGGCAGCAACCATCGACGGCACAGTCGTGTCTGCGTATCAGGCAACTACTGTGTACCCGATTAAGTCGCCGCAATTGGTCGGTGCGGTAATTCGGTTGGACGATGTGACAGACCAGATTCACATGCAGGAGTTGTTGGTGCATTCCGAAAAAATGATGTCCGTTGGGGGATTGGCAGCGGGTATGGCCCATGAAATCAATAATCCACTTGGGGGAATATTGCAGAATGCAGCGGTGCTGAGGAACCGGCTTACCGAAAAGTTGCCGGTAAACACACGGGCGGCCGTCGAAGCAGGTATTGATTTTGATTTACTGCAGGATTATTTGCAGAAGCGCGAGATCACAAAAATGATAGGGATGATAACTGAGTCTGGAAAACGGGCGGCGGAGATTGTGCACAATATGTTGAGTTTCTCCCGAAAAAACAATTCGAAAAAAGTGCCGGTGCGCCTATGTGACCTGGTCAAGGATGCGTTGGAACTGGCGCAGACCGAATATGATTTGAACAAACACTATGATTTTAAAAAAATTCATTTGGATGTCGAATGCATCAGCTGTCCGCCCACCCTTTGCGAAACGTCTAAAATTCAACAAGTATTGCTCAATATTTTTCGCAATGGCGCCGAGGCGATGCACGATGCAAACCGGGATGACGGAGGGGGGCGTGTGCCGGCGTTTCGCATTCGGGTGGAAGCAGACCAACAGGATAAATGGGTGAGTGTTACCATTGAAGACAACGGCCCCGGTATTGACGAATCGGTGCGTAAGCGTGTGTTTGAGCCGTTTTTTACCACCAAGGAAGTAGGAAAAGGCACCGGTCTGGGGCTTTCTATTTCGTATTTTATTGTTGTTGAAAATCACGGCGGAAAAATGGAGGTTCGATCACAGAAAGGCAAGGGGACAACGTTTATTATCCGTTTGCCTGTGTTTCACGCGAGCAACGCGAGTCATTTCGCAGCAATGCCAAAAAAATTGGAATGAGGCGCTTTTTTTTGACAATTCCATGGGGACGGAGCCAAAGCATCCCTGGCCGCATTTGAGGATTTGGTCCGAAGCAGCGCCTCGCGGGTTTGTGGGCGACTTCCGTCGGCTGATTCGTCTTGACCAATCGCATGGTGTAGCATACAGTGGGTTTTGTATACAATGATGCTACAGTATCAAAGCGAGGAATCATTATGACGAAAAGTGATAAACGTAAACAGAGTCTGTATTTTCCTGAAAAAATGCTGAACGAGATCGCCGAGGAAGCCATGCGTCAGGATCGGTCCCTGTCATGGATTGTTCAGAAGGCCTGGAAAATTGCGAAGTCGGAGATTTCCAAATACCCGTCGGTAAATGAACCCGGTGACGACGACGAAGAAGAAGAGGGCGCGGCATAGGTGCCCATTGACTCCTTCCTGGCGTAGCGGATTCGTTATCGGCGAAGATGATGTTCGGCTGTTTTACGAAACCTGTTCCTCTGGAACGCCGATGCTTCTGTTTGACGGTCTGTTCTGCAACGGACACGTCTGGAAATATTTCATTCCCCATTTTTGTGACCGTAATCAGATTGTTCACTGGCATTATCCCGGCCATGGAAAATCGTCCTCTCCATCAATCACTGGTGAACTGTCCATTGCGCGGCTGAGCCGTGATGCCCTGGCGGTGATGGAACTGCTCAATTTACATGACGCGGTGTTGGTCGGGCACAGTCTCGGGGTTCAGGTGGTACTCGAAATGGCCTGGCGGTTTCCCTCGAAGGTACGGGGTATGGTACTGCTGTGCGGGGCACCGGGGCAGGTGGTGAAAACGTTTCACGATAGTCGGGTGATGGAAGCGGTGTTGCCGCTGCTCGGTGTGGGAACCCGTTTCATTCCCAGGCAGTTTTCGTCTCTTTGGCGCCTGCTGCCGATGAATCTGGTGGCAAACGTGGTGCGGCGCAGCGATGAAATCAATCGGCGTCTCATCGATATGGAAGATTTAATGCCTTATTTCGATGGAATGACTCGAACAGATATCAACGTGGCCACGCGGTTACTGGAGCAGGCCGACCATCACGACATGATGCCGGTGCTGTCTCAGATAGATATCCCGGCGTTGGTGGTGGCCGGAAAAAAAGATCGCTTTACCCCCAGTTATCGTTCCCGTCAGATGGCCGATGCGCTGCCGCGCGCGGAGCTGCTGATTTCAGAGGAGGGGACCCATTCTCTGCCGCTGGAGCAACCGGATTTGGTGAATCTGGCCATCGATGATTTTCTAGCCAAATACTTATTTATACATAAATAAAATTTGATACAATTTTGTTCTACAATTTGGTAGATATACAATTTTGTGTTAGTGAAATTCTGTTTCCAAATGGGAAATAGTTCCGCAATGTAGCGAAAATCGGGGATATTGGGGCATTCGTACATAGTTGGTATCAGTTTTGCTGGGTTACGCGGCGAATTGTCGATGGTCGGCAAGAGGAGGAAAGCAGGAAAGGAATTATGGAAAGTTTACACACACCAATTGAGAAGAAGTCATTCGGCCTGAATAAATTGTGGGCCGTGCTGGGCGCATTTGTTTTGCTTATTCCCGAATATGCACATGCAGAAACACCGGATTTACCCATCGACACCGGCACCACCGCATGGATGCTGATATCCACGGCACTGGTGTTGCTGATGGTTCCCGGACTTGCCATGTTTTACGGCGGTCTGGTGAGAACCAAAAACGTACTGGGTACCATGATGCACAGTTTCGCGGCGATGGCCATTGTCGGTGTGCTCTGGGTCGTTGTCGGCTATTCGATGGCATTTGGTCCCGGCACCGGTTGGGCCGGCTGGGACTGGGATTTCTTTCTGCTTCGCGGTATTGAAGATAAACTGATGGAAATTGAAGTGAACGGTCAGGCCATGGCGATTCCGTGGCTGGTCTTCGCGATGTTTCAGGGGAAATTCGCCATTATTACTCCGGCACTGATTTCTGGTGCCTTTGCCGAGCGGGTGCGGTTCAAAGCGTATTGTATTTACATCGCGCTCTGGTCTCTGCTTGTGTACGTACCTTTGTGTCACTGGGTTTGGTCGTCTGATGGGTTTCTCGCCGGAAAAGCCATTGACTTTGCCGGTGGTACGGTGATTCATATTTCCGCCGGTATCGCGGGATTGGTTGCGGCATTGTATCTGGGCGCGCGCCGTGGTTATCCGTTGACCGCCATGCATCCGAGCAACCTGGTAATGACCATGATGGGCGCCGGTCTGCTTTGGGTGGGTTGGTTCGGATTCAACGCAGGTTCTTCTGTGGCCAGCGGACTGCAGACGGCTCAAGCGCTGACAGTGACCCAGGTCGCTGCGGCCGCAGGTGCTTTTGCATGGATTCTGATTGAAGCCATCCATCACAAGAAAGCCACCTCTCTGGGTACGGTATCGGGAATTCTGGCCGGTTTGGTTGCGATTACGCCTGCCGCCGGTGATGTCACGGTTGTGGGCGCCATCGCTCTCGGTGTGATTGCTTCGATCATTTGTTACTTCGCCATCGCGATGAAAAACAAATTGGGGTACGACGACAGTCTCGATGTGTTCGGCATTCACGGCGTCGCCGGTATCGTGGGCGCGATTGGTCTGACATTCTTCCTGCGCGGGGCTGAAGGGCGTCCGGAGTTTGGTACACAATTGTGGTATCAGACAGAGGGCGTTATGGTTTCCCTCGGGTACGCCGGTGTCGTATCGTTCGTTTTGGTATTTGTCATTGACAAAGCGATCGGTCTCAAGATGAACGATGAAGAGCAGATGGCCGGTATGGACCACTCGATTCACGGTGAGCATGCGTACGGCATGCTGAACCTGGATTGATACAGGCCAATCGGATTGGTTGAATGATCAGTAAACGAACTCTTTTGGGAGGAAATGAACGATATGAAATTAATAATCGCAGTTATACAGCCTGACATGTTGAATCAGGTAAGAGAGTCACTGGTGGCCGCCGGTATTACTCGCATTACCGTGAGCCGGTGTACGGGACGCGGAAAAGCCACAGATGAAGAAACACTCTATCGTGGGCAAACGGTTGCGCCTACACTGATACCCAAAATTCGTCTGGATATTGCCTGCAACGATGATTTTGTGGACACCTGTGTGCAATCCATTATGAAAGCCGCCAAACACGGAGAAAAGGGCGCCATCGGCGACGGAAAAATCTTCGTGGTTCCCCTGGAGCAGGTATACCGCATTCGCACCGAAGAAAGCGGCGGCGAAGCTATTTAGTTCTCCCACACGTCACCTCGCGCCGGGTCCTAAAAAAAGAGAATCCACAATCCCCTTTGGTTTAAGTGTATTGCACCGTGCGCGGTCGGTGGTGGGAGACAAAGAACGTGCACCATACCGATTTTTTTCAGTCATTGCCACCGCCACTTGTGATAAAGGATTCCGTTGACAGGGAGGCGGTTTCCTGTTTGGTTCAATCGGCGAAAAGAGAGTGCGATATCATGAATCAGAAAATTGTTCTGCCGGCGGAGTGGGCACCACAGAGCGGTGTGCAGCTCACCTGGCCCCATGCGGATACAGACTGGCGTTTGGTTCTGGACGATGCGGAATTGTGTTTCGTTCGCATTGCCGAAGAAATCAGCGCGCGCGAAATACTGCTCGTGGTCTGCCGCGATGCAGCGGCGGTGCGCGGTGCGCTGTCGAATTGTCGACAGGGCAATCTGCGCATTGTTGAAATTGACTGTAATGACACCTGGGCCAGAGACCACGGTGGGATTACAGTCCTGAAAAACGGCACACCCACAGTGCTCGATTTCACATTCAACGGTTGGGGCAAAAAGTTTGAAAGCGACCTCGACAATCGCATCACCGGCGCCATGGCAGATGCGAACCTGTTTTTTCCTGAGGTGGCGATTGAAGACCATCTCGACTTTGTATTGGAAGGGGGCAGTATTGAATCGGACGGTGCGGGCACCATCCTGACCACTTCGACATGTCTGCTTTCAGAAAATCGAAACGACGGACTTAACCGCTCGCAAATCGAATATGAATTGAAGCGGCGACTCGGCGCAGAGCGGGTGCTCTGGCTGGACCACGGCTTTCTCGAAGGCGATGACACAGACAGTCACATTGATACGCTTGCTCGCTTCTGCGACACGCAGACCATCGCTTACGTGGCCTGCGACGATTCCGATGATATCCATTTCAGTGCCCTGCAGCAGATGAAGAACCAGCTGGAATCCTTTCGAACACTGAACGGCATGCCCTATAGACTGGTACCGCTGCCCATGGCGGATGCGTCGTTCGATGCGGCTGACCGATTGCCCGCCACGTATGCGAATTTTTTGATTCTCAATCATGCGGTGCTGGTTCCCGTATATAATTCGCCTAAAGATGAGATAGCCCTGCAAACGCTGAAATCTATTTTTTCAGATCGCGACGTTGTGGGAATCGATTGTCGCGTGTTAATAAAACAACACGGCTCTCTTCATTGTGTAACCATGCAATATCCCGAAGGAGTGTTGCGATAGTGAGAAAGAAAATGAACGATACAAAGCGAATTCTCAAAGTCGGGATAGTGCAGCAGCAGAATACTGAAACCGTCAGCGAAAACCTGGCTGCGCTGGAGTCGGGTATCACGGCGCTTGCCGCAGACGGCGCAACGCTGATTGTGCTGCAGGAGCTGCACAATTCACTGTATTTCTGTCAGGTGGAGAATCCCGATTATTTTCAGCTGGCGGAATCGATTCCCGGCCAGTCCACCGAACGATTCGGTGCACTGGCGAAAACCCTGGGAGTGGTGATTGTCACCTCACTGTTTGAAAAACGAGCGCCCGGTGTATATCACAACACTGCGGTGGTACTCGAAACAGATGGCAGCATTGCCGGAACCTACCGAAAAATGCATATCCCCGATGACCCGGGGTACTACGAAAAATTCTATTTCACGCCCGGTGACCTTGGTTTCACACCCATTCAAACATCCGTCGGAAAACTGGGGGTGCTGGTGTGCTGGGATCAGTGGTATCCCGAGGCGGCGCGGCTGATGGCCATGGCCGGTGCGGAACTGCTGATTTATCCGACGGCCATCGGGTTTGATCCGCGCGATGCAGAAGCCGAAAAAGAACGGCAGCTCGACGCTTGGCTCACGGTGCAGCGGGGGCACGCGGTCGCCAACGGCCTGCCGGTGATTACCGTGAACCGAACGGGGACTGAGGCGGATCCGAGCAACGCCACAGCGGGCATTCAATTCTGGGGGCACAGTTTTGTGGCCGGTGCGCAGGGGGAGCTGCTGTTTACCGCACCCCGATGTGACTCGGCCACTCAGGTGGTGGATATTGATATGTCAAGAATCGAAACAGTTCGGCGAATATGGCCCTTTTTTCGGGATAGACGCATTGATGCATTTGACGGCATCACCAGACGGCTGCTCGACGAGGAAGTACCCGTAAAATAAAAAGAGTCATTGCATGTACTTCCGTTCTTTTTTAATTCACCATTTGTTTTATATGTGATATAGTTTGCGAGTTTTTAAATAATACCGGGGGGATAGGCAGTCATTGCCTGCGCAGCATCATCCACATCAGATGGGGGGGATACGCCGATTGAATCAGGCGATCTTCGAATTCAATCGGTCATTCAGATGGGTTTTAGCCACAAACATGCCGCAATTGGAACCGATTTGGTTTTCCCGGGTTTCACCGATGCTCAGAATCACATCGAATCCGGCCGCCCGGAACGCTTCGCAAAGGGCGGCTCCGCTTTTCGGGTCGTCTGTGATGACGCCCCGCAATCCCGCATTGCGACTGGCGAAGGTAGGGTTCACCGGAGTGAGTTTGATGATGAATTTATCAGGGTCAAAATGCGCCGCAACCACCCGGGCATCTACTTTATAGCCCTGCACGGCGGCAAAGTTGAGCGTGATTTTGCGATCGCCGGCTGAAAAAAAGCGTTCTCCCCGGCGGCTGATGTCGCTGAGCGGCAGCGTGGCCGCCGGCACCAGCACACGACGTTGCGCATCATCGGTGGTGTGCACTGAAAACTGCATCTGAAACATTCCGTTTCTGTAGAATTCATTTTTCACCGCTGCCAGTGATTCAAGAAAGGCACCGCAATTTTTAGGCGCAACCGTAGAAATTGACGGCATCAGGTTCATGCGGTATCGCGCGGGCAGTGCCCGCAACGCGTCAATCACCGCTGGATTGAATGCCGGGTCACCCATGCGGGCGAACTGGATTTTGGTTACCGTTGAAGGAACGATGCCGTCCGGAAATCTCCGCAAAATCAGGTGGTCGATTTGTGCGAGAAGTTCGTCCCGGGACAGCTTGCCGTGATAATTTCCCCCGGCGTCGCAAATGGGGCATTGAACCGGACACCCTTTCAACGTTGAGACAATCAGCACCCATTTTTTTTCTCTGGGAACCGGTGGCTGCACCGACTCCACAAATTCGATGCGTGCACCGTCGCGGGTTTGGGCCACAAACACTTTGGCCAGCACGTCGTCTCCGTAGGTTTCTATAATTTCAAGCGTCAACGGTATCTTCCAATCATTTCCAGCAGCTGTTGCGCCGCGTGCAAGCCGTCTCCTACGGCGATGCCTGCCTGCCCCAATGTGCCCAGTCGGGCATCGCCGCAAATAAACAAACCCGGTGCCGGTGTCAAGTGATTGGATGCACAAAGTGACTTGTCAAGCAGGGTTTGACACAATGATTTGCGACCAACCGCCACCAGAAGTGCATGACGGCGCTGTCTGGCGAGGGTGGTGCAACAACCCGAGGCGCCGTGGTTTATTTCGATCTCAACCTGCGGCGGGTATTCGGCGGTCGGCTCTACTCGGGCGCGAATCAGTTCGCTTTGGGTCATCAGCGTGATCGCGGGGGTTTCCGACACCAGTGCGGCCAGCCGGCCCTGCACCCGGGGGGAGTGTCCCCGGCATAGGATGGTTGCTGTTCCACCGCTGCGCGCAATCGAAAGAGCGTAATCGAATGAGGCTTCCCCGCCCCCTACAATGACTACCGAAGGCTTAGAGAATCTTTCAAGTATTCGGTTTACTTCGTGAAAAACAAGACCGTGATTTTCGACAAGGTCGCGGCCAAGAAAAGAAAGCGGTTGGGGCGTCGTGCCGCAGGCCACCACCACCCCTCGGCAGGACAGCTCCCGAAAATCGGTTTGAACCCGCCATCCGGAAGGCGGTGTTCCTTCAGTGGTGATATGGGGTGTGATGTGGGAAACACACTCTTTGTGTATGGGAATGTCGAACCCGTTGACGAACCGGGAAAGGCGTTCGGCGAATATCGGGCCGGGAACGGGTGCTTCGAGTCCGGGATAGTTTTCGACCTGGTACGCGTTTGAAATCAGCCCCCCCGCCGCGCCCGTTTTATCCAGCAGAACCACATCCAGACCCAGCCGTTTGCATTGCACTGCCGCAGACACCCCCGCCGGCCCGGCGCCGACCACAATTACATCGTTCATCATCTTGGGGGCGCCTTCCTTTGCAGAATTTGCTCGGTGGTGTACAGCACCGCAACGGTCTGCGCCATGGACTGCAACCCGTTGATATGATTTAATTCATTGTCGGCTGCGACTGCATCCACCGGAATATATACTTCAAATCCGCGACAGAAAGCAGCTCGGGCGGTGGTTTCCACACACATGTGGGTGAGCACACCGCAGATCAGCAGTTGGTCGCAATGAACGTCGGTCAGCCACTGCTGCAGGGACGTTCCCAGAAAGGCGTCATAGCTGTTTTTGTCAAATACGGGCTCTACCGGGGTGGGCGTGATCTCGTCAATAATCTCTGCGTCCGGGGAACCGGTGAGAATGTAGCCGCTGAAAAATTTATTGAACATGCCGGCGTCGGTGTCGTTCAGATGGCCGTGTCTGGCAAAGGCCACCCGCCACCCGGCGCTGCGCCATCTCGCGAGCAGCGACTGAATGTTTTTTTGCGCATACGCCGATGCCGGGAGATAGCGTGGACCGCTCGGATGGGTAAAATATCGGTTCATATCGACCACCAGCAATGCGCACGATCCATCGCGAATCCGGAGCGCGGGCTTGGGGCGGGTGAACGCTTCGGCATCACTGAGCCATCTGAGGCTTTGCGCCTTCGGGTCATTTTCAATGTAGTTGTGTATTCGCATTTTTTTTCAGGTTCGAGTTTACCCGGCCGGCACACTTCAGCCAAGGGAGAAGCAACTTTGTTCAGTTTCTTTACAAGAAATACATAATTTTTAAGCGCAGCGGTATCCAATACGTGTAACCGGCGCGAAAGGATAATTCATGCGCGAACTTTTTTCTGATGCGGAATTAAACGGCCCCAAACCATATAATCCGCATGTGTGCGGAACAAAGGGCACTGAATCAAAATCGCAAGCGGAGTCTATGCAGCAAATTATCTATCAGACTGAAAATTTTGTAAAAACCACCCTTCACACCGATTCCACCGGACACGATTTCTATCATGCGTTTCGGGTTCGAGACGGCGCACTGAATATTGCTAAAACCGAACCGGGCGACAAAGTGGTAATAGAACTCGCCGCGCTGCTGCATGATATTTCGGATTACAAATTTAACGGCGGCGATGAGCGAAAGGGCGGCCGGGTAGCGCGCGCGTTTTTAACCGATGCGGGGCTCGATGAATACCGGGTGGACAGAGTGGTTGAAGTGGTGAATACGGTCAGTTTTAGAGGCGCCCATGCGGAGTCGTCGCATTTGGTATCGGAAGCGAAGATTGTGCAGGACGCCGATCGTCTAGATGCGCTGGGAGCCATCGGCATTGCACGCTGTTTTGCGTTCGGGGGGCATCGGGGGCATCCCATTTACGACCCCATGGTACCGGTGAAAATGCACAGTTCTTTTGAAGAGTATAAAAATCACGAGGGCACCAGCGTGAATCATTTCTATGAAAAACTGCTGCTGCTGAAAATGAGAATGAACACCCCCACCGGCCAGGCCATGGCCGAAAAACGCCATCACTTCATGCAGCAGTTTCTGGACCGATTTCACACCGAATGGAAAGGGCTCGTCTAAGCCTGATTGGCAATTTTTGCCTACAACCGTTCAATTTCTTCTTTCGATAATCCGGTATACTGCAGAATTTTTTTGGTGGGTTCGCCGTTGGATTTCATTGTTCTGGCGACTGCATGTTTTTCTGCTTCCATTCCCACAGTTATCCCATCCGCTTTTCCTTGTGCATAGCCCTCATCGTGGCTAACGTTCTTGATAGCGGATACATCGCGCAAATATTTTTGGCGAGCTTCGTACTTTTCCATCAGCGCGCTGTCGGCGGTAAATTGCGTGTACAATTTGTTGGCCTCACTAACGGCAGGGTTTCGTTCCAAAATGGTTTCAAGACCTTTCATGTTTTCTCCATCAAAGCAGAACCAGGTGAGCCACGCCTCGAGCGTACTCTCTGTTTTTATTGTATTCATAGAACGAAACGTGGTCAAATCGATAAAATGCATCATCAAATGATCAGTCAATACCCTTTCTTCAGGCGCTTTTTCTTTAATCAAAAAGCACGAGTGGATTTGGGGTATTTCAAACAACAAAAAATCCAGCACATTAATACTTATGACCGGACAAAGCTCCTTGTAGTCGTCTCCTTCGCCGATTTGGGACGTGTAGCCCTTGGCCCAGTAATATAACGCGCGATTAGTAAACAGTCGATTGCCCGAAAGCTGCATTTCGATATTGTATTGATGCTGATTTTCATCTTCTGCCTTAATATCCAAAATGCTTTCTTTGTCTGTCACCGAATCCTTGAAATTGAATGGATTTTTAATTATCACTTTGGACAGAGGGCCCATTCCCTTGTTTTTGAGAACCGCATTAATAAAATCCAGGGTTACTGTTTCATGCCCGGCTTTGCCGAACAGGTACCGAAAGAAAAAATCGTTGATGGGTGATATTCGTTTCATGGCCATCGCCTATCTCAATGAGCGTACCAAGAATCGAAGAATTATGAATATGACGATATATCAAGGGGTTACAGCGACGCATGGATACACATGCCCACGACCAACGCCCGAAAATGGCCGGCCATTCCTGATCATTTTCAGCGCAATTAGCTTTTGTTGAAATGGCGTGGAAGGCCTTGCCTCGGCAAGGTACGGGGGCACGCAGGGCAATTGACAGGGAAGACGTTGTTCAAGTACAACCAGTGTTCGTCGCGGGGCATTGCGAGGAATTTTGAAACCGTTTCGACTGCCGCAGAGCAACCTTTTCGTTGTGATGTTGATTATTTTTCTGGCGCGGGAAAGTGCCGGCAAAGAACCGGTTTTTTCGGCGGCTGTGGATGCTTCCGAACAACCGACGGTGGTGTGGTTGCACGGTGAAAAGGGGGTGGATACGGTGCCTCGAATCTGGGTGGTGTCGAAATCGCCGCTCGATACCTGGACCGTTCACGTGGGGCACGCCCAACTGCGCCGGTTGCCCCTTCCTTCGAGCGGCGGTGCCCCGTATGTGAACGCGTTCGCCGTTCAAACCGATGAACCGCCCTTTCCACCGAACCCGCTTGCGACTACAGCGCCATCCCTTTCAAGGTGACCATTTTGATGTTGCGAATAACAATCATGGGCGCCTTGCTGCGATCAGTTTTGCAGTCGATACGTGAGG
>JAFGXQ010000012.1 GCA_016936575.1 Deltaproteobacteria bacterium | reverse complement strand
CGGGCTGACCAAAGTCGTTGTAGCTGTCTTTCTGCGGGCCGGTGACCACCTGCGCATTGCTTACGGTGTAATTCGCTGTCGAACTGTCCAACGTAATCGTCACATCTCGCGAGCTCGACAGATCAACATTCGCAAGGCTGATATTCACTTGTCCGGCGTCGTTCACTGTGGCCGCGGATGAAATCGTATCAAACTCTTCGTTCACCCACTGGCCGTTTCGCTGAACCACTGCGGTGGATTTTTCACTGGAAATGCTGATGGGCGCGTATCTCGCACCGTTGGTATGGTGCGGAATCATCATTTTAAAAACGTAGAACGTGGGCGTTTTCACCATATCGGTACCGCCGCTAACCGAGTTGGTTAAAATCAGCGAATGAATCACATTGACCGCCTGGGCCAGTCCGGCCATCTGCACCAAATCGGCATTGCGGATAAACAGGTTCAACGTAATCGCCGCCGACAGCGCATCCATCACCGTATTCTGCTGCAGCCAGGCATCTGAAGACTGCCACTCAATCAGCCAATCCCCCCATTCGTCCTCGATAATTTTCACATCGTGACCGCTGTTCAAAATAATCCCTCGAATGGCGTCGGTGCGCGGCCCCAGCTGTCCTTGATCTGCGAAATAGACAATTCTGAAATATTCCTCGTCGTTGAATCCGACACAGGGCACATCGTCGGGGAAGTAGTTATAGTCGTGAACCTCGATACCATCAATTCTGTCGCCGATACTGTTGAGCATGGGGCCGGTCCAATTGTCGTAACCGGTTGTCCATATACCGGCGGCAGCCGCAACCAAGTAGTCCACTTTTCCGTTAATCACATCATAGTTCGCGTTGTACATTTCTTCGTATCCGGAGCCGACGTAGTCATGGCCCAGATTTCCACCGCATCCCCATACCTCATTACCGACCTTGAAGTACTTAAGGTCATAACCGAGATCATTTTGAACGTAGTCAATCCATCGTCCGTTGCTCTCCGCGTACTGCACCGGCGAACGGCCGACGAGCACACCTTCAGCGCCTACTTCCTTGACAAACTGAATGAACGTATCGGTGCCCATGTTGTTGGACGGATTGAGATTGGCTTCCCAATTGTAGTTGTTGGCATGGCATCCTCCCGGCCATTCAATGGCGCCCACGCCCGCTTCTTTAAATGCCTCGGTAACGTCATTGCGTACACCGTTGGTGTTCGGAATACTGGAGCTGGTCCCGACGAAGACGCCGTTGCGAACATCATTTCCAAGGTCTTCCATCAACAGACCGAAAATCTCCTTGGCCACCACAGTTGACGCCCCATTGACATTAACACCGAGAGAACTGGGGCTGCTCGGGACGGTGCTTTCATCGCACACATCCGTATCGGAATCCGTATCCGCGTCTGTATCCGCGTCCGTATCCGAATCGCTGTCCGTGTCTGAATCGCTGTCCGTATCGCTGTCACTGTCCGTATCGGAATCACTATCTGTATCCGAGTCGCTATCCGTATCGCTATCGGTATCGGAATCGCTGTCCGTATCGGAGTCGCTGTCCGTATCAGAATCACTGTCCGTGTCGCTGTCGCTATCCGTATCGGAATCACTGTCTGTGTCCGAATCAGAATCCGTATCCGAATCGCTGTCGGCATCGCCGTCCGAGTCGCCGTCCGAATCGCCATCCGAGTCGCCGTCCGAGTCGCCGTCCGAGTCACCGTCCGAGTCACCGTCCGAGTCGCCGTCCGAGTCGCCGTCCGAATCGCTATCGGCATCCCCGTCCGTAACCGGATCAGAACTTTCTATCGTACATCCGACTCCAAATAACATGGTTACAACCATGAATAGTTGAGCGTAAAGTATTACCTGTTTCATGTGTTTCATCTCCTCCATTACTCAAGACTTCTTTCACCCGTAAATTGCGCGTAAAAAGCCCAAACGGTTTCTCTATTTGATTACCTCACAACAGGCAGTGGACATTTTCGTTGGAAAGGGGGTGTGGTTTGAGTAATAATTTTTACTCAGCAGAAAATCGATGAATCATGTGGTGCTCGTAAGTCTGACCCGGCTTGAGGATCACCTCGTCACGCCAGGCAGGAACATTGATTGAATTGGGGAATTTCTGTGTTTCCAGACAAAACGCCTCATACTGCTGATAGGTGTGCCCCTTGCCGGTAATGGTTCCGTCCAAAAAAAGACCGGCGTAGAACATCAGCCCCGGTTGGTCACCTTCAAGAGTCATCACGCGACCGGACTTGGGTTCCTCCACTCGGGCTACCGGCCGCAAGGTGTGCGGGTCGCCGTTAATCACCCAGTTGTGGTCGTACCCTGCGGGATTTCCTTCAATCTGCACCGACATCATATCTTTACCGATGGGTTTGGGCGACGTGAAATCAAACGGCGTCCCTTTCACAGGCGTGATGGTTCCATCCGCAACCACCGGATTGCCGGGCGTGTATTCATCGCCGTAAATCGTCAGCACATGGTCCGTAATGGTTCCGGAATCATACCCGCCGAGATTCCAATAGGAATGATGGGCCATATTAATAATGGTCGTCTGGTCTGTTGTGGCTTCCATATGAACCTTGAATTCATTTTCATTGGTGAGCGTGTAGGTTACGAATGCGGTGACATTTCCGGGGTATCCTTCTTCACCGTCCGGCGAAAAATATTTGAGTTTTATAGACGGCCCTTCTTCGGTCTCCTGCGCGTCAACCACCTCCCAGATCACTTTGTCCCACCCCTTGTTTCCGCCATGCAGATGATAGGGCGGATCATTGGCGGCCAACTGATACTGTTTGCCATCAAGGGTGAATCGACCATTGTCGGAGACGCGATTGGCCAGTCGACCAATGGTGGCGCCGAAGTACGGTGTCTTCTCGACATAACCTTCAGCAGTATCATATCCGCCCACGATGTCGGCGAGTTTTCCGTCCCGGTCGGGGACGTGAAACTCGGTCACAATGGCGCCGTAGTTGGTGACTTTTAAAATGAGACCGTTGGCGTTGGTCAACACATACAGGCTCACCTCTTTGCCGTCGACAGTTCCGAACGGACCGCTGGTAATCACGGTCGATTCAGCGTCATCTGTCGGAACGTTTGCAGTCGGCTTGGCCTCCGATGTAGCCGTTGCAGGTGCGGATGTCTGTTTTCCACCGCAGCCGATCATTCCGGTGGCGGCGAGTAAAGCGAATAACACATAAAAATGAAAAGAACGTTTCATTGATACATCTCCTGTTCAGGCTCAGAAAGCGATTTCGGCCTGGATTTTAATTACGTCTACGTCGGGCTTCTGATCAGCGTACATCGCCGGGGTATTCTGGGTAGAATCACTTCCCTCGACCAGCTGTGTGCCCCAGGGCCATTTGCCGGAGATGGTCATTTCATCGCCGTATATGTAGTGGGAGTACTGAAGGTAAATTCGCTCGCCGGACAAAAAGTGTGAAGAGAATGTCAACCGACCGGAAATGGCGGAGAACACGTACCCGGGATTATCGAGATCATAGATGACCGAATCGTAGCGGGCCATCAGCCCCAGCCAGGTTTTAATCTGCAGCTCCGCATCGGCCCCCCACTTGAACTGCTTCAATTTGTCCTGCGGCCTTGTCGACGTCTCCGGCAAATCCCAACTGGAAAGCGCCATCAGTCCAAAAGCACTCACGACAACATCGGGAATCATTTCTCCCCGCTTCTTTTCCAGAATTTCAGAAAGCGCATTCTCATACACAAAGCCGAGATTCACCATATGACCGCTGCCGGTACTCTCATCAAGAGAAGTGGAATATGCCATATAGTTACTCGCGAGCCCAATACCGCCCAGGGAGTGCATCACTTCGGTTCCCGTGTTCCCGAGCGTCCAACCGTTTTTCACGCCGACGTACGACGGCGAAACCCACAAGTACCCGGCCCGCGGCGCATGCAGATTCAGCTCGGCGCCGATCACCTTCAGCTCGGCTTCCTTAACTCTCTCAAACACATAGTCATTTCCAGCGCCCTGCGAAAAATTCTTCGGATCCCTTGACCATTGATTGCTGAAATGAAGCCCAACCTGAACATAGTCGCGATACTCAAAACGAACATGTTCATAGTGAATTAAATTCAAATATGTGTCGGTCGAGTAAAGCGGCGATGCTGTCGCAGTATCATAGTGAAATTTCCCGTCCCGACCGGTACCGAATCCTTGAAACAGGGTCAGCTTGAAACCGTTTTTAAAAGGAATGGTAAGTTGCAGTTGTTCACCCAGCTGACGATATTGCCCCAAGGTAAAAGTATCGTACTTTTTGTGATACCCGAACTTGGGCCACCAGGCTCCGGCGGTAAGTGCCACATTGGGTGTAATGCTGCCCATTTTCACGTCGGCATCCAGGGTCAACCGCGCGATACCCGGTGCCCAACCGGCATCGGGATTTCGATACCCCGAAGCAGCCTGCAGCCAATAGCCCATCCAGCCCACTTCGGCTTCCACGTGCTTCTTGCGCGCATAAAACGAAAGCTGTACCCAATCCAATTCCTGCAGGCGGGTATAGGCAAAACTGTAATAGTTCGTGTCCACAAGCCGATTCGGACCGTACGACAGCTGAATTTGCGGGTCGTCGCCCACATACGCATCCGGAGACTGACGATTGCTGATTCCGATAATCATGGGCGCACGAAAATACCCGCCCATTCCAACTTCCCAGTCCCCAAACGTTCCGCTCAGCTTCGCATCTCCTTCTGTTGCTTCAGCTGCCGCAGGCGTCTGCCCCTGGTTCTGCTGTTTCAGCGCTTCCACCTCGGCGCGCAGTGCGTTCAGCTCGGCCCGAACGTCATCGTCATTTGAGGAGGATGACGCATCGCTGGTGTTTGGATATGTATTCGTATTCGGTGTGGTATCTGCAGTGGCGGTGGTGTCTGTATTCGCGGCGGTGTCTGCGCCCGCATCGACCTCACCTGTAAACGACTGTCCCGCTGCGGCGCCGGCTGTAATCCACACTCCCAAAACAACACACGCTTTCAGTATGCGCAACATACGTTCCTCCCTAATTCCTGAAATTCGCAGAAACGATAGCTGCTTGAAGCTCATCAAGAGTATCTCTGTCAAGCGCAGCATTTACTATCGCCGCTTCATAAAAATATCCCGACGCGCCGACACTGTTGTCGCCGCCGATTCCGAGAATCAGCGACCCCTGCTTCTGCATTGGCACATATCCCTCTCTTTCAGGACGTATGCCATCGTACATTTCGGTCAATTCTCCTTCGTTGGCATCTGCGGCATACAGCGCAAACCGACCCTTACCGTCGTTTTTGTCTTCGGTGTCGCCCACCAGAATCCCCGTCACAAATTCAGATGTCAGGGTTTTATTTGTGGAAATCTCCTGATCCTGATTGTTTTCCCATCCTGCGTAGAGGCCGTCTTCCAAATCTGCCATCACCCACGGAGCACTCCCGTTGCCGGTACCCCAGATCACGCCGCCGCCGAAGTAAATGGCTTCCATCGTACCGTTGTGGTCATTGTTGCAGGTAGTCTCGGCGTTACCGTAATCGAAACAACAACCGTTGTTCAGGCCGTTGGAGCTGGTAACCATGTAAATGGTCTGGGCCGTGTCGCCGGTCGCCAAATCGGTCCCGACCCCGAACTTGCATCCATCACAGCCGGCGCGATAGCCCATCCCCGGGCGAAACATCATGCCATAGGCATTGTGGCCGTTGACAATTACGGGTAGATCTGACGCGTTAACCGGTTTATCCGGGAATCCCCACGCGCCGCCGAGCGGGGCGGGCTCCAAGTCGTTGTTCGGCCCGACCTCAGGATCATGTTCGGCCTGGTCGTAAACGACGGTAATGGTGCAAACATCTTTCCCGCAAAATTCTTCGTGGGCAGTGGCATCGGCATAGCCATCCACCGCCTCGATATCCATGGCATCCCCCTGGCAGGAATCCGGGCCCGTAACCGCCGTCCCCCTGCAGAGCTGGTAAAGGGGCCCGGTGTACCCGGTTCGAAGAACTCTCGCCGTACTGTGGGCCGAAACACACGGAGCGCCGGCATCTTCCATAATATCGCAAGGAAGGGCAACCACACCGCCGTCAGTATTCGTGTCGCTATCGGCGTCACTGTCAGCGTCGCTGTCTGCGTCGCTGTCCGCATCGCTTTCGCTGCGTTCTTCGGTCGCCGTCGAATCGTATGAAGCACAACCGATGACAACAATACTGAACGATGCCAGCAAAGTTATCAGCGTAACGATTGTCATAGTTTCAATTCTCTTCATTGCAAAACCTCCAATTGTTTGCTTTGAGCTATAAAAAAAATTCTGTAAAATCATGAAGCAGTAGTCTTTATATTTAAAATTGATTTCATCAATCACGTGGCAGTGGACTTTGCGTGATAAAAACGGGTGCAATCCAGCCCAAAAAAACCACCGAGAAACCAAATATATACATTTCTGTAGGGCATAAGTATGGAGCGACTTTACTTTGTGCTGAATTTATAGATGGTCGTGGTATCGTAGGTTTTTCCCGGGCGCAGGACAACACTCGGCCAGCCCTCGTCGCCTTCATGATTCGGGCTGTCAGGTGCGTGCTGAGTTTCGAGACACAGACCGCTGCGAAAAACATACGCTCTGCCGGACTTGCCCACCAAGACGCCGTCCAGATTGTTTCCGCTGTAAAACTGCATACCGGGTTCCTCGGTAACCACCTCAAGCACACGTCCGCTTTTCGGCTCATACAGGGTGGCCGCCAACTCCAGGCCATCACTTATTCGATCCAGCACCCAGTGATGATCATACCCCGACCCAAATCGAAGCTGCTGATCATCGCCGTCAATATCGATGCCGATCGGTTTGGGTTCGCGAAAATCAAACGGCGTCTGAGCAACGTCCGCAAATTCACCGGTCGGAATCAGTCCGGCGTCCACCGACGTCACCCTCGATCCGTTGATCTGCAGAACATGATCGACAATGGCACCCGCACCTTCCCCCTTCAGGTTGAAATAGGTGTGATTGGTGACATTCACGATCGTCGCAGCATCGGTTACGCCGGTATAATGCATGACAATTTCGTTATTTTCAGTCAACAGATACGTCGCGCTGATTTTCAGGTTACCGGGATACCCTTCTTCACCGTCCTTCGCAAGGTAGGTGAACGTCACGCCGCCGGCAACGATTTCGGCGTCCCATATGACCTTGTCGAACCCCCTATCACCGCCGTGCAGATGGTTCTTTCCATCGTTTGCGGCCAGCAGGTATTCAGTGCCGTCAATAACAAACCGTCCCCTGGCAATCCGATTGCCGTATCGACCGACCACTGCCCCGAAATACGGATGCTCGAAGGCGTTTACATATTCTTCCGGTCGGTTATAGCCAAGGGCCACATCCCCCATGTTGCCCTCGCGATCGGGAACGACTATCGATGTAATTGTAGCGCCGTAATTGGTAATCTTCACAGTCATACCGGCTCTATTTTTAAGGGTGTATTCCCGGATGACTCCGACGTCGGATGTCTCCACACAGGTGGCGGTGACATCCGCAAGAGCAGCAACATCGACAAAAGATGAAATCGAAGCTGTCAAAACGAACTCTTTCCCGTGGACTACCAGAAGTACCAGTAGAAAACGACGGTTCCCGCCAGGATCAATCCGGTCCAGAGCAGATCCCAATTGTTCCAGCTGTTACGCGTTTCGGCTTTCTGCTCTGCGGTTTCAGTTCCAAATACCAGACCTCGGATTTTCTCCGCATCCGGAGCCGCGGTCATCAGACTGACTATCGCTACGACCGCCATGCAGAAAACCAACATACCGCCGGAGAAAAAGAGCCAGTTCACATCGTAGAATAATTTGTAAAAAATATTGTCAACGCCATTGGCGGCCGCCCATTCTCGGACATCATTCCCCTGGCCAGCCTGCGTGGTGTAATACACCTTGGCACTCAGCCTGGTCAAACCGATAATCATACCGGAGAGCAACCCCCACATCCCACCGATGGCCGATGCGCGCTTCCAGAGCACCCCGAGCAGAAACGCCGCGGCAATACCGGGAGCCAGCACAGACTGCACATCCTGCAGGTAGGTATAGAGAACGTCGCCGATATTTTTCATAATCGGAATCCAAAGCACTCCGAGAATAACAATAACCACTGTGGCAATGCGACCGATGCGCACCAGTTGATGCTGCGAGGTTTTCGGTTTGAACTTCTGGTAGAAATCGATGGTGAACAGCATGGCCGATGAATTGAACAGCGATGCCAGTGAACTCATCAGGGCAGCGAGAATACCGCAGACCACCAAACCTTTAACACCGGCCGGCAGCAAGGTGGCCACCAGGGACGGGAAGGCCGCGTCCGGTTCCGAGAGCTGGTACACTGTACCGTTGATTTCGACGCCCTTGGTGGACATGGCGAAAGCGATCATGCCGGGAATCAGAAAAAGAAAAACCGGAGTCATTTTCAGGAAAGCGCCGAAAATCGCACCGCGGCGCGCCTGGGTCTGATCACGACCGGACAGCACGCGTTGTACAATGAACTGATCGGTACACCAGTACCAAAAGCCGATCACCGCGGAACCAATCAATACGCCGAGCCATGGAAAATCCGCATCGCTGTTGCTGCGTATCAGATTACCCATGCTGTCACCGTATTCATTCACCGGGGTGGCGCGCACCACTTCCATCATTTGATCCCAACCGCCCAGCGCTTGCAGGCCGAGCACCACAATGATCAGAGAACCGAGCAGCAAAATCGGGGTTTGCAGCACCGACGTGTACAACACCGATTTCATCCCGCCAAGCACCGTATACACAGCGGTCAGAATGACCAGGCCGATAGCTGAAATCCAAAAAAAGTCGATTCCCCACAAGGTGTCAATGCCGAACACCTTCTGAAACACCAGTCCGCCGGCATACACGGTAACCGCCACCTTGGTAAGTACATAACTGATCAGCGAAATCAGGGACAAAATCGTACGTGACTGGGAATTGTAGCGCTTTTCGAGGAACTCCGGCATGGTCAGCACCATACTGCGTGAATAAAACGGAACAAACGCCCAACCCAGAATCAGAATCATCCATCCCTGAATTTCCCAGTGGGCCATGGCCATACCGCTCGATGCCCCGGCGCCGGCCAACCCAATCAGATGTTCCGAACCGATATTCGATGCGAAAATCGACGCACCGATTGCCAGCCAGCCCGCATTGCGACCCGCCAGAAAGTAATCCTGCGAGTCTTCTTCTTTCTGCTTCGACACCCAGACAATGATGCCCACCAGACCGGCGGCAAAAAGCGCCAGTACCACCCAATCGAGCGCTGTAAATGTTGTGTTCATTTACGTTCTCCTATGATTTCACGTCAACAATTGATTCGTCTGACGTTTTATTTAGGTTTTCAAAATTCAAAAGGGCGCTGTGTCCTTGCAAGGCGCCCCGGCTTTGACTTTGCTACGATATATAAGCGATATTGTTCAAAATTTTATGTTGTCGAAAATAAGAAAATCAGAACTATTAAGATATTGATATCACATTATGTTAGCGCAAACAACTGGAAATTAGAAATTTAACATTCATGTGCCCAAAAACGAGATATGCTGAAAAGTACGGAATACTATCAGAACCCACCAAACCAGGTCGTGGGGAAGACAAAACATACCCCTCGAATGTCGCCCTCGAGGTTCGCTATTGCGTCAGAATCACCGTGTCACTCAGACGAATATCGGCAGAGGAGGCGCCCACCATCACTTCAACTTCGCCGGGTTCGGTGATGAATTGATGGGCGTTCATATCAAAATAGCCCAGGTCTGCTGCGGAAACCGTGAATGACAGGGATTGAACTTCGCCGGGCGCCAGTGTGATTCGGTTGAACCGCTGCAGTTTCTTGATGGCGACCGGAACCGTGGCCTCCACATCTCGAATGTACACCTGCGCGACTTCATCGCCTTCCCGGTCGCCGATGTTCATCACATCGAAGGAAACCGCAATCTCTCCGGTGACGGCAACAGATGGAGATACAACCAGGTTGCTGTACTCAAACTCGGTATAACTCAAGCCGTATCCGAAGGGATACAGCACCGCACCGTTAAAAAACATATAGGTTCGATTCCCCTCGATAATGTCATAATCGTCCATGGGCGGTAAATCCTCAATCGATGCAAACCAGGTCTGGGGAAGGCGACCGCCCGGGTTTTGATTCCCGAAAAGCACATCGGCAACGGCAGTGCCGGCGGACTGCCCGGCGTACCCCGCGTTAAGAATGGCGGGCAGGGTCTCATCGGCCCAATTGATGTCCAGCGGCGCTCCGGTAACCAGCACCAGCACCGTATTGGAATTGACCGCCTGCACCGCGCGCAGCAATTCGTCCTGAATGGCGGGCAGAGAAATGTTGTCGCGATCCCGTCCTTCATCGGTCAGGCTTAAATCGGTGCCCAGTACCACCACGGCGACATCGGCAGCCGCCGCGAGAGACGCTGCCTCTGCGATACTTGACGTCTCAGACTCCCCTGAAATCGCGGTTCCTTCTGTAAAGGTAACGAACATTCCATATTTCTCAGCTTCTGTGCTGATTCCGTTCAGTACGGTCACCGGCGCGGTGGCGGTTCCGCTGTACCCACCGAACACCAGACGATCGGCGTTGGGACCGATGACGGCAATCGATGAGACCGCACTGCCGTCTAGTGGAAGGATGCCGTCGTTTTTGAGCAACGTCATGGCTTTGGCGGCAGCCGTTTGCGCCAGTGCCCGGTTATCCGGGCTGTCGAGTTCGGTGTCCGGAATGGACTTGTAGGGAACATTTTCTGCCTCATCAAATTCACCGAGCATGAAACGTGCGGTGAACAATCGCGTCAGCGCTTCGTCGACTTCTGCTTCACTGATCACCCCCAGGGCCACCGCTTCCACGATATCCGCCTGGTACCTGTCGCCGCAGTTGAGATCGGTACCGGCGGCAATGGCGACATCCGAAGCCTCGATATCTGTCTCCACATAATGGTGCCCATCGACAATATCCTGAATCGCCCAGCAGTCCGACACCACGTATCCATCAAATCCCCACTCGTTTCGCAGTACGTCCGTCAACAACCATGAATTGGCGCATGCCGGTACGCCGTTAATTCGATTGTAGGCGCACATCACCGAGTGCGCGCCACCTTCCATCACCGCTGACTTGAATGCGGGCATATAAAATTCGCGAAGGTTCCGTTCGTCCACATCGGATGAACCCGTATGACGTGTAGCCTCAATGTTGTTTGCAATAAAATGCTTCGGCGTGGCGACGGTTTTCAAAAAGATTGGATCATCGCCCTGCATACCCCGCACAAAGGCAACCGCCAATCGCGATGCCAGGTACGGATCTTCTCCGTAGGTCTCTTCATTCCGGCCCCATCTGGGGTCCCGCGCCAGATTCACGGTGGGGCTCCAGTATGTGAGCGGTTTTTGCTGAATATTGTTTTTCACCCGGGCTTCGGTGGAGATAACCGTTGCAATATCAAAAATCAGTTCGTCATCGAAGGTGGCCGCCATAGAGATGGCCTGAGGAAACACCGTGGCAATCCCGGCGCGGGCAACACCGTGAAGCGCTTCATTCCACCAGTCGTGGGCTGCAATGTTCAACCGTGGTATCGCCGGTGCCTTGTCGCCCATCTGGGAGGCTTTCTCTTCAATGGTCATCTGTGCAACAAGCGCCTCTGCCCTGGCCGTAAAATCGGTATCCACCATTCGCTGCTCGGTATCGACGGTGTCGCTGTCGTCCTGGGTGGACGTATCTGTATCGTCTGGCACCTCGGTGCCTGTATCTTCAGTGTCGGCATCTTCTGTGCCGGTGTCTTCTGTGCCGGTATCTTCTGTGCCGGTATCTTCTGTGCCGGTATCTTCTGTGCCGGTATCTTCTGTGCCGGTATCTTCTGTGCCGGTATCGGCGGTATCCGTTGACTCGGTGCTCTCTTCGAGAGAATCGGTGCTGGTCGTTGTTGGTTCGCCGTTGTCGTCACTCCCCCCGGTGGCGCACCCAACCAGGAAGACCACCAGAAGTAGTTGAAAAAAAATTATTTTCATACTGCTTTTTTTGCTTTTCATCCGTTGCTCCTTCACAGACGTGCGTTGCTGTTTCGGTTGACCGTATCACTATTTTTGAGAAGTTGAAAATCCATTGACTACCATAAAGAAAAACATTTCGCCCTAACGCGTTTCCAAATTATGATACATTTTCCACGTTAAAAATGATACGTCGATAAAGTTGTTACCAATGAACAAAATTTTGGCTTTTTGCTGTAATCGTTGAACATCGCGAACAATCAACAAATCGCAGAAGGGAAAGAAACAATGTGGAGTAAGGGTCAATTGTCCGATTCGAGCGGCAGAAAAACGCGTGGATTCTGGATTGCTGCGCTGATATTGCTGGTGATCGGACTGGCGCTGAGCGGTGAGCTTGTGCGCTTGCATACAAAAGCGACCACCGACGCTGCGTACCACAGCTACTGCGCCGTTGACGCTACTGTGAGTTGCGATACCGTGGCGCGGTCTGCATATGCAATATTTCTCGGAGTGCCCTGGGCCGTTTGGGGAGTGTTGGGTTACTTGCTCATGTTGGTTGCAGCTGGGTTTGGGCTTCGAGGACAAACGAAGTTTCCTGAGATTCTCCTTGGGTGTCTCGTCGTTTTCTCGGTTGCCGTTTCGTTGGCGTTGGCGGCGGTTTCTCATTTTGTGATTCATGCATGGTGTCTGGTCTGTATCGGCACCTATGCAGTGAATGCTGCCTTACTGGTACCGACATTTCTATTGATGCGCAACGTAGGCGTCCGTGCCGGATTTCAGGCGCTGGGTTCAACAATGAAGCAAAATTTTCGTCGCGTTCTTGTCGGCGCGGTCACTCTTGGTCTTGTCATTGTGGGACTGATTTTGTTTTATCCTGCTCCTCCTCCCGCACCGTTGCTCCTGCCGGCCCCTGAATCGTTGCCATCTAAAAACCGCGCTGCCGCCGTTGAGGGGGATACCGAACCGGCCGGAGAAATCGAAGATGATTCGATTCCCCCGTTGAAACCCGGCATCAAAATTGAAACCGGTGTAACCGAGGAAGGCCTTCCCTGGAAGGGCGCTGCGCACCCGGTGGTGACCATCACCGAATTCTTCGACTATGAATGCCCCCATTGCAGACAAACATCTCACGGCCTGAATCAGCTGCTCGAAATCAATCCAGATCGACTACGCCTTGTGGTTCGCCATTTTCCGCTCAATTCGGATTGCAACCGCTTTATCAGTCGGCCCATCTATCGATACTCCTGCGGAAATGCGAAACTCGCCAATTGCGCCGGAGAGCAGGGTGCCTTCTGGAAAGCGCATGAATACCTATTTGAACACGGCACAGAGGAAGTGGAAACAGCAGCAATCTCCGAAACGTTATCCCTCAACCTGCAAGCCCTCAATGCTTGTATGAAACAAGACAACGAATCCCTCAATCGCGATATTGAGGCCGGAATCGCCTTGGAACTGCATGGTACCCCGGTCTTTGTCGTGGACGGACAGGTGTATATGCAGCATCTTCCGCGTTCCCTTGCAAAAGTACTTCGGTCGCCACCGGGGTGGCACTAAACCGACGTACGTCAGTATCGTTCGTCAATCTCTCATTTTTCCTGCGCGACCATACAACTTGGCGCCAAGGTTGAAACGCTACTCGCTTATGTGAATCAAAAGACTGAAAACGGGAGGGAGATGCAAATACGTTTATTGCATCTCAAGGATGACGGCGCCTTCGATATTCCCGGTCACGCTGGTGCTCACCGGACTCATGGTCATCGTATTGCCGTCTACGCAGTAGTCATGGGTCCAAACGAGAGTGTTGGGAGAAATTGTGTTATCTTCGATGATATAGTTACCGCTGGCCGGCGGCCATGCCGGGGCAAAACCGATTCCGCCCAGCTGATCGACGGTAGCCGTGCAGGTGCAGCCGTTGGTCTCTGTGTTATCTACACATTCAACCATGTAATATCCCGGTGAAGCCATCGGGCCGCCGATGCGATCACATTGAGTGACCGTTCCAGACAAGGTTTTGCAGTCCTCTGTCAACTCAATCATTTCGGTTCCGGTGACGACGGTTTCATCTGTGAACGAACCGTCCTCGTTCGCTGTGAACGTTCCGGATACTTCAAGTTCGCCCTCAATCGTCGCGCCGCATTCCTGCCCCAGACCAAAGGCGCTCATATCCAAATCGCCACTCACGGTGAGACAGGAATCAACCACTTCCCAAGTTCCGACCACGTCACCGCCGCAGGGGGTTACATTCGCACAGTCACCGTCTGAATCGCTGTCGGTGTCGCTATCGCTGTCTGAATCGCCGTCTGAATCGCCGTCACTGTCACTGTCGGTGTCGCTGTCTGAATCGCCGTCACTATCACTGTCACTATCGCTGTCACTGTCGCTATCACTGTCGGCGTCACCGGCATTGTCTGTACCGTCATCGGTTGCACAGCCGACAAGCAGCCATGCAAAAACAAGTGTAATCGCACTCAACGCAATTAAATGTATTCTGATATTCATCTCTTTCTCCTTCATAAAACGGGTTGCTACTGTCCATATCCGACAGATTTAACATGCTGGAACACGGCATCTTCTGTGGCCGCTGACGGGTACCCTCTGACAATCGCGCCTTCGTAGAAGGTTCCAAACGAGTTATTGCTGTTGTCACCACCGACGCCGAGAACGATTGCTCCCTGGTGATCCAGTGTTTTGCCCTGGGGCAAGGGGCCTTCATAGGCGTTGGTCAAACTACCGGCCGTCTGAATATCTGCCATCCGCAACGCATAACTGCTGGTGGACGCTTTGGTGAACCCAAGGGCGTATTTCACTCTCAATGAAGGATTATTTAAATTGGGCGGTGCGTCCTTCGCGTCATCTAACCCGCCCCAGCCCGGATCCCCAGGATACGACCCGCCGGCCCAAACACCCGCCTCAAAGTCGTTCATAAACCATGGACCGTTGCCATCACCTCGACCCCAATAGGCCACACCGAAAAACAGGGTATCCATGAAGTGCCACCCATCCGCAGGTGTAGAGGTCACATTGCCGAAGTCCCAACAACACGCGCCGCCCACGTGGGTGCCGTCTGCCAGCATGTAGATTCCCTGAGGATCAGCGTCAACCGGCATGCCGGGTTGCACGCCGCTACCTACGGGGCTGCGGTATCCCTGGCGGACATCCATGAAGAGGGAGTAAACATTTTTGCCCGCGACCGTCAAGGGGCCGGCATCTGCATTGGTTTCAAAGTCATCGAGGGCGGCCCATTGACCACCGGCGGAGTTGCCTCCGGTTCCCACGATGATATCGTTGCCGTAACCGGATTGATCATACAATTTCGCGATCGTACAATAGGTGCCGGCACACGCCGCATCATGCGCAGCTTTGTCGCCGAAACCATCTGCCGTTTGTCCCACATCAACGAGCGTTCCGCCCGATCCCGTGTTCTGAGCATTGCTATCTCGACGGACCTGATAAAGCGGACCGGTATAATCGCCTTTGATGCGTCGAATCATACTGTACGCCGCGGCACACGGATTTCCGGCCGCCTCATAAATATCGCAGGGACCGATAATGTCGGAGTCGGAATCGGTGTCCGCGTCGGTATCTGCGTCTGTATCAGAGTCGGTGTCGGTATCAGAATCGGTGTCCGTATCAGAATCGGTATCGGTATCGGTATCACCGTCTGCGGTTCCGAAATCGATCCAATTCAAATTCACATCGCCGGTTTCCTGTACCACACGCATGGTATGGGTTCCCGCACTGATGGACACGCTACCGGCACTCACGTCTGAATAGACCTGCCAACCGTCGGTAGGCGCATTAATCGAACCGGTTACATCAGTACCGTCGATTTCAATCCGAATTGTTCGACTGGCCACATCGCTGGCAATTCGAGTGGAAATGCTGAAATTTCCACCATTTCCCGCATCGATGCAGTACTCCAGCCATTCGTCGGCCACGGTCCATCCAACGTTGCATCCGCCGCCGGCTGTATCCTGTGTGGTCTCCAGGTCCACGCCGTCCCCGCGATCGCAACCGGCGCCCTCATTAATGGTGTCGCTTTCAGAAAAATCGATGTAGTCCTCTGCTTCAACCCGTGCCGGAATATTCACACAGCCATCGGCATCGCTGTCGGTATCGCTATCGGTATCGCCGTCCGCGTCCGTATCTGTGTCGGAATCGCTATCGGCATCCCCGTCCACGTCCGTATCTGTATCGGAATCGCTATCGGTATCCGTATCCCCGTCCGCGTCTGTATCTGTATCGGAATCGCTATCGGTATCGGTATCCCCGTCCGCGTCCGTATCAGTGTCTGAATCCGTATCGCCGTCCGAATCCCCGTCGCTATCAGAATCGGTATCGCCGTCCGAATCGCTATCGGTATCGCCGTCCGCGTCCCCATCGCTGTCTGAATCCGTGTCGCCGTCCGAATCCCCGTCGCTATCGGAATCGGTATCGCCGTCCGAATCCCCGTCCGTGTCGCCGTCCGAATCCCCGTCCGAGTCCCCGTCCGAGTCCCCATCGCTATCAGCATCCGAATCGCCATCCGAAGATATATCCGTACCATTGTCCGCGCCATCCACCGTACAGCCAAATGCGAAAAGCATGGCCATCAACAACAACATGAGTATGTCTAACGTTTTGCGTTTCATATTATTTCTCCTTGTTCTTTTGAACCCAAAAAACTTCCAGACCCGATACAGGCCGGATATCGTCTTAGCGAGAAGTAGTGCACATCATTTTGAAAAAACGGGTGGTATTCGAAATTTTTTTTTAGGGCGGCACGCAAAGGTCGGGAAAAACGACCATTATTTTTTTTTATCTATTCATCGATTTTACTAACTTATAAGCATACGTCCAACAAGGCTATAATGGGCCGCAATTCCTTTCTCAGAATTTCTAAAACAGTTGTCAGAATTCTCGATTCATGCGTTATTGATAGTATGCGTGGAAGCGACAACCTACAGACCGGCATTGAAAAACTCATTCTTGTCGGCACCTCTCCCGCTGCCGCACTTCGCGACATCATCACATTGGTATGTAGGAAGACACGCTCCCGGGTGGCCTTACTCTCTCGTGGGGAGGATTCCGACAAATGCGCCCCGGTCATCGCCCATCACGGCGTGAGCACCCGACTCGCCGACCGCTTCTGCGCGGCACTTGCACCGTACCGCACAGAATGCACGCGAACCTGCAAGTCGATAGCCGTCCACGCCATCGACAAAGCGGTTCTTGCCGCATTTCCCGAGGAACTTCACGAGCTGAAAATCGGCAGGTTGCTTGTCATCCCCCTGTACAAACTACACAAGCCGCTCGGCTGTCTTATCCTTGCGCGGCGAACCGCCGATTTCGACACGGACACCATTTCCACCATCGAACAGAACCGGGCCGGTCTCGTTCTTCTCCTGGAACAGCTCGATTATCTCGACACCATATCTCTGTATTCCAATTTCGCGAATTACGACGGCCTTACCGGACTCTACAACCACCGCTACTTTCAACAGGCACTCGACAAGGAAATCTCTCGCTCCCAGCGCCTGAATCATCCGGTCAGCTTGATGATGATCGATATTGACCATTTCAAACAATACAATGATTCGTTCGGTCACCCCCAAGGGGATGCGGCGTTAAAAAACATCGCGGGCGCCCTGCAGCGAAGTATTCGCAGCTACGATTTGGCGGCACGCTACGGCGGAGAAGAGATGGTGGTAATTCTGCCCCAAGTTCCGCCGAACAAAGCGCTTTCACTCGCCGAACGGATCAGAACCGCCGTCGCCGAGTTGCCGTTTCGCGGTGCAACAGACACACACCGGGTCAAGCTCACGGTCTCCATTGGGATTGCGGGCATACCCGCTCATGCAAAAATTAAATCCGAACTCATTGAACGCGCAGATCAGGCGCTCTATCTGGCGAAGGAGGAGGGGCGCAATCGCGTCAGTATCTCCCTCGTTCGCTCTCGTAAATCCATTCGATTCGCGTATTGTCCTCCGGCGTTCACCAGCCCATACTACAGTGACATTCTCACGGGGGTACGCGACGTGATGAACCAGATTGGCGGCATTTCGCTGGTCGCGCGCGCCCCCGACAGAGAATCTGATTACCTTGGGTTGGCCCGCATCTGCCGTTCCATCATCAACGACGGAATCGACGCGATTGCCCTTTCGTCACACTCCGATGCCGTTGCTCCTGTGGTGCGCGAACTGAACAAGGCGAATGTCCCGGTTTTCTTTTTCAATGCGTTAAGCAAAATCGAAGGCGCCGATGTTGTATCCTACGTCGGATACCGCCAGCGCCAAGCCGGGCGCGAAGTCGGGCGATTCCTCGCTCGCAGCCTCCGAGAACACGGCTCCATTCTCATTCTGAAGGGTCTACCCAACAGCTCATCCGCCGATCGCGTAGCGGGATTCAGAAACGAAATCGCCCGATTTCCGAATATCCGCGTTGTCGCCACCCGTAAAGGAGATTGGGAACGCGCGAAATCGCGACGTGCTGTTGAACAGGTCCTCGCGAAACAACCCATCGACGCAATCTACGCCGTGAGTGATGAAATGGCGCTCGGTGCCTGTGAAGCGGTCGCTGCCGCCGGGTATTCGGGAAAAATTTTCATCGTCGGTCAGGACGGAACCAATGCCGCGCTGCAAGCCATACGAGACGGCGTGATGACCGCAACACTCAACACCAACCCTCGCGAAATGGGTCGCATTCTCATGCGCACTGTTGTGAGGGGCCTCAATCGCCGCGATCGCGTGGAACCCAAAATTTTCTCTCCCATCAACATTGTGAACCTTGAGAACGTCGACCATTTCTAAATCTTCTTCCAGCCGATGACTTTCACCTGTGCTCCGGTGCGACTTAGATCGATTCGGAATTCGACTCATCGTTTTCTGCTTGCCTTTACGTCCTTCCGCGGCGTTGTCCTCCGCGACAGTGGTCACACTGCCTTCGTCGTCCGCCTTGCTGAACGCCGCAATTGCTGCGCACAATTACAATCATTCAAAATCCGAACCGGTCTGCATTTGTTCGGATAAGAATTATAATATCGTCATGTTTTATTTTTAACAACCGTGATACGATAGGATTATTTAAACCATCAACGCGCTTATTTCATCTTTGCATGAAACAGCGGCGCGTTTTGCTTTTTACCTAGAGGTCATTTAAATGAAACAGCTATTCTTAATCACACTTCTTATCATGGCGGCAATGCTGTGCGCCTGTCACAGTACCGATGCCCTTTCAGAAGACAGCGATGACGACTACGCAACCGACGATTCGTCGAACACCGACACCGAGTCCGGCACCGGAAACGAATTCCTGCGCGATTCCGAAACAGAGTCCACAACCCATCCGGAAACCGATTCCGAAACAGAAACCCCGGTGATTACTCCCCGCAGCGGTCAATCCCGGGCCCTGTTAGCGATTATTGACAATGCCCAATCCATGGAAGGCAGCACCCTGGAGTCTCTGTACAATCAGTACCCCGATGAAATCGGCACCGCTTTAGCCGACCTGTACGGTGTTCCGCTCGCTGACATACAGAGTCGAACGCTGACTGAAGTGTCCGAAGATTACGGAGAAAATTGGATTATCGAAAACGTCATGGAACAATCGCATGCATACGATATCACTGTGTTTCTTACCGACACTAACGCCACATCCGGAAATTTTCTGGACGCCATCAAAAACGTCAACGACGAAGGCTTTTTAGTGGACATACTGATTGATTTGCACGGCTCCCCCAGCGGGGACATTCTCTTTTACGACGGTTCGTATCCTGTGGACGAAATTACCGGCACGATTCAAGCAAAAAAAATGGCTGTCAGCACAGTGTACCAAACGACCTGCTACGGCAGCGATATGATGGACGCCTGGACCGCCATCGGCGTACACGCGGTGAACGGCGGCGTGGGCGACAACATGTACGTGAATTTCGCACCGGGTGCGTTTTTCAAAAACTGGATAAACGGCATGTCCTTTGAAGATGCGGTTCAACAGGCCCGCCTCGACGATATGACTGAAATGCAGACCCGCCTGAACGCCGCCGCCGAAGAATGGAACAACGCCGAACTGCTGCTGCTCCTTTCCATTTACAATTTTAACACCCAGAGTCTCCAGATAGTCGACGGCGCGTATCCACAAATTGCATGGTGAAAAAGAGCAGAAGAATGAGGGTCCCCAATTGCCTGCAATGACGGGAGCGCCTTCTACTAAGCCTATTCAAACCCGCCCAGGTCGGGGAGGTTTCTCGCGATGGAACAAACGGTTGTATACAGCGAACGTTATAGCGAACGTTATCCCGTTATGGTCTACTTTGAAAAAACGATGGATTGGCGGGCGCGGCCTTCAACCAGTTTGAAAAGCAACTTTTTTACCTTGTCGCTCGACGCCACAATCGACTGAATAATCTCTTTCGAAAAGCAGAGTACAGTAACCTCTTCTTTGGCGGTCACGGTACTGGTGCGTTTTGTACCGGTGAGTACAGATACTTCACCGACCACTGCTCGTTTTCCCAGTTCAGCCAACGACAACTCGCCCTTATACGAAAGCTGAGATACCTCCACCGTTCCCGAAACCACAATCATCATCTCGGTGCCCTCTTCGTCTTCGCGAATCAGAACATCACCTTCGTTGTAGTGTCGCACTTCTGCGGCATCCTTCAACGTGGCGCGTATGTCTTCCTCCAACGAACGAAAGATAAACGACTCGTCCACCACGGCCGAAATCATCTCTTTATCTGGTGTACTCATTGTCCATCACCCTTCTGCTTTCGAACTCGACGGTTCGCGTGTCTCAACGGATTCCGTAGGGCCGTCCAATTCGTCCATCATATCCTTCAGGTCGGGATACGACACCCTGGCCGGTTCTCTGTCGGCAACCCCCACTGCGAGCAGAATCACCCCCAGTAAACTGAGCGCGGTCTGATACACGCTGAACGGCTGCAGACCGGCGATATACAGCATCGCCAACCCAAACCCGATTTCACGGTCACTGCGCGACGGCTTCCAGGTACCGAAGTGTAGCAACAATGAAGCCGCTGTCATACATAAAAAGAAAAAAGACCCCACACCCATCACCGCCGCCATGGGCCACGTGAATTTCAACCCCAACGTGTGATATGCCACCCGCGCCACATATCTTCCCGCATTCCACAGATTGCCCTCGTGCGTCACCTGCTGAATAAACAGCAACACACCAAACGCCAGGGCGGTCAACCCTATCGAAACCAGCAGGGCAGGCACATGCGGTTTGCGAAGCAGCGCCGCCACCTTTTCCCGGCTGTCGGCAACAAACAGAAAGTAGGCGAAGTACGGCAGGGCCACCATGAAAAATTGCGCCACTTCATACGCATTCAATAAAAATCGTCCCCATTTTTCAACGGGGCTAATCTGCAGAAAATCAAGAAAAATCCATTTCACCGCACCCACCAACAGCATCAGACCGACGATGGCGAAAAACCGTTTTATACTATGAGGTACCGGTCTTAAAATACTGATCACACACACCAGCAATACCGTCAGCTGTACGCTGACCAGCGCCGCGGCAAGCACCCAATGGGTCAGGCTGGTCCAGATGGACCAGAAAATCGTCAGCAGGTACAGGGGCGAAATAAAAATCAGCACCCCGCGCCACCAAAAGCCGGCAATGAACGGGTGATTCACCAGCCTGGCCACCCCCCAGAACAATAAAATGGCCGCAAGCGCGCCGGTGAACACCATTGCAAAAATGCTGAAATCCGCCATCAGTGCCCGCGGACCTTCAGAGCCGACCCCCACATAAAAACCCATATTGGCCAGCAGCCGATACAGCACCAATTCAACCAACGCGCTGCCGAGCAGCACGAACAATGGAATGTCCAGATTCAAGTTAAATCTGTCAAAAACGGATTTCGCGGATTGGGTCACGAATGCTATTGCCTCCACTCGGCAATAAACCGAAGCAGCTTGCGGAAGTTAATAAAAATCATAATGGGAACAATGATATATACGAACAGAATCCAGGGGTTATCCGTAGGTTTTTCATCGTCGAGCAGCACATACATAGGCGTTGCATACCGGTCTTCAAATTGCTTCACCCGGGTTTGCAGAGCCGGCAAATCCGCCTTCTGAATCAATCCCGCAAGCGCGGCTTTCTCTTTGGGATAATTGCTTAAATCCCAGGGATAGAATTCCTCTCGAACATAGGCCCCCGTCAGTTTACGCCACTCTGTTACCGCCACTTTCAGCGACGATTCGTCTTTCACTGCAGACTGCACGTTCTGCAGCGTTCGAAACTCGGTAACCAGCCGCAGCTCCGCCAGACCGCTGGTGGCTTTCAACGTGGTTACCGCTTTGCGTTTTTCCTTCAGGGACGCCGATATTTTTTTATACCTCGTTTTCAGGGACTCGGTTTCATGTGGTTCGAACCCATCTGTCATCTTCAGCAGTTTTTCAAATGCCTTGAACACGTGGTCCGCGCGAAGCGGTTTGGGTAGCGTACCCACGATATCTGTACTTTTTGCCCACGTATCAAGCTCGGGCACATCTCCCGGCGCGATTGCAATCATTTTGCGTCCCAACTGCGCTACGCGCTGTGTCGCCTGATTCAGTTGCCCATCTATTCTCGCCAAAATCGAATCCGCAAGAGGGGCCGCCGCATTTTCAGCATCAACCGACGGTTTGCCCGCAACTGTCGCCCCGGTTTCCTCGCCGGACACAGCGTCCGTATCGGCTGCGCCGGTCTCCACAGCAGTGGCGACCTCTCCGGCATCGAGCGTTGCGCCGTCCGTATCCGCGGCATCGCTGTCGGTATCCGCTGCAACCGATTCCGCTGTTGCCTGCGGCTTGGGTGTCAATTTCAATGTGGCAATGAGCGCACTCAAATCACGCACCTTCGCCAACAATTCCGCGCCGGTTTCCTCTCCAGTGAGCGACCATTTTTCAAGTGACTTGCTGTCGTCGTCGAACCTGCGCAACTTTTCCTGCAGCTCTTTCACCAGTGCAACAAATTCCGTCAATTCGTTATACACGTCCACCAGCGGCCCCAACTTCGACTGTTGTGCTTCCAACGCCGAAATGTCGATTTCCGCGGCGTGCAACGACTGCTGCGCCTGCGCCAGTTTGTTCTTCAGCGCCCCACTCAATCCATCGATTTTGGCCAGGGGGGTCTGCAATCGTATTTCAAGCGCCCTCACCTGCGTATCAAATATCTGCTTCTGCAGCGCGAACGCGTCCCCCCGTGCATCATCGGGAAGATTCAATTGCCCAAGCCTATCAAACAGCTCTTCCAGCAGAACAAAATCTGACAGCACATCAATATTGTCAAACGCCGCCAGCGCCTTCTCGTTCATCTCGAGCTCAGCCGCCAAATCCGCAGACGCCCGCGACTGAATATCGGCTTTCAGTTTCTGAATTTTTTCACTTACCTGTTCTTTGGTGAAAAAAGCCGTGTGATCGCACACTTCAATCGGATAATTGTCAACGCAGGTGAAAATGGGTCGACACGCATCGAGGTCATTTTTGCCGATGCAGAACTTGCACTGACTGGTGCTGTGCAATTTCAGACAATCATAGAAAGGCCAGAATTTATTGTAGTTTTCAGATAAATCGGAGCGTTTTTTCAACCGTCCCGCAAAATCCGAGGGCGGCGTCAGTTCGTCTTTGGCCTGTTTGATATTGGGGTTGTGGGTATGCCACTGCACCAGCAGGTTGGGGTTGCCGCTGAGCGGGGCCATTTTCCGATAGATATCACCGGAAAACCACTTGGTACCGGTACTGAAGGTTACCGTACGGTTCACCAGGGGAACTCCTTCAACCTGCACATAGCTGTCGGACGCCAACTGTTTTGACTCTAAATCCGCGGCTTCTCCCAGACGGGTCGGGTCTGAAAACCCTTTCACAAAATATGTCAGTTCCGGCCAGAACAGGTACAGTACCAGACACGAAAAACCGAGAATAATCAGAATAAAGATGGCATGCTGCGGACTGGGCGGCGGCGCCGACAAAGCCAGCAATTCTTCATCGATTGATTCATCTTCGGCGTTGGCTGTCATAAACGCTTCTTCGGCACTGTTATTATTTTCTTTTTTGTTTTCTGTATCACTCATTTTCTTTTTAATCCGATAGGGTCGCTCTTTATGTTGTTCGATATATCACTATCTCATAGTGCTTGTCCAACGTTGGACCTCATGCTACATCCCAAGCCATGAAATCAACAATTTTAATTCCTTTGACGATATTTTTTTTATTCTCCCTTCTTTTTGGGTGTGACACCCATGTTCCCGATAAAAAAAACCCGGAGGGCGCTTTCATCCGACTGGCACAATGCATCGACACAGCGAGCACCAATTGCCTGTTCTGGGAAATAGACACCGAAACCCGCTGGTCTGTTTCCAGCGTACACAAACTTTTATCGCAAATTCGCTCCCAAGTGGAAAAATCGTACCCCAAAGACCAGATGCTGCGTGATTCGGTGTACGGTAAATGGAAATTCGCGGCCGATGCCGAAACCGCTCAGGAGATGTTTCATCGGATGTGCGAAGAGACACAATGTCTTCAGGAGCTGGCAAAAGGATTCGGAGCGGTGAAAACCGTCACTCGGGAAGGCAATACCGCCACCGTGGAAACCATGCGCGGAAAACGCTTTCCCCTGCGGCGGACCAAAGGTAAATGGGGACTTGTGCTCTTTGAAGAAAAACTGAACGGCGAAAAAATTCGTCTCTCAGACTCCCTGAAACAGGTGAAACGAAACGCTGCGGAATACGAGCAGCAACGATTGGCCACAGGCCGGAACTAGTTAGAGAAAAGGAAGTATTATGGCATTAGATTTACAAACGGTGGGAAAAGCCTTCGGTCCCATAGTTCAGGAATACACATGGAAAGACGCGGCGTTATACGCCATCAGCCTCGGCGCAGGTCGCGATGACCTCGGATACCTGCTCGATCCGACGCCGAAAGTGCTTCCCACGTACGGCGTGATTCCCACCTTCGACCCCGTTTTTGATTTACTCAAAGCCACCGGTGGAGACCTGGTAACCCTGCTGCACAGCTCCCAGCGCACCGAAATCATCAGACCGTTTCCCCACGAGGGGAAAATGGAAACCACCGCGACCATTCGCGGCATCTACGACATGAAAATCGGTGCGGCCGTGGTCATTGACACCACCACCGACGTGAACGGCGAAGCCACTGCCGGAACCACCTGGACACTGCTGCTTCGAGGAGAGGGCGGATTCGGCGGTGAACGCCCCCCCGCAAGATTGAAAATCAAACCGCCGGCCAATGCCGCGCCCGACTTTTCGGTGGAAGTGCCCACCCTCGACAATCAGGCGCTGTTGTACCGTCTCAACGGAGACATCAATCCCATTCACGCCGATCCGAAGGTGGCGGAAGCCGCCGGATTTGATCGTCCCATCCTTCACGGGCTCTGCTTTTACGGTATTGCCGGCCGGGTTGCACTCAAGGAGCTGGCCGGAGATGACCCCTCGCGATTCAGGGCGCTGGAATGTCTCTTTGCCAAGCCGGTGATGCCCGGAGATACCCTGGTGGTTGAAGGATTCAAACTGGAACCCGGGAAAGCGGCGGTTACCGTGACCGTAAAAGAAACCGGCGTGAAAGCCATTGCCAATTGCGTCTTTGAATACGCGGAATAACCCACATCCATGAACCCATCGAAGATTTTTTTTAAAATAGCTGTCTTCTGGACGGCGCTGTTGCTGTTCGGCTGCGCCGGACAAACTGCTTCACCGAAATCGGCACAGGATGACGTCGCGTCCGCCATCACGCCCGTACACGCGGGAATGCAACTGTACATCATGGCCACATGCCCGCATTGCGCGCAGGCCATCAAGGATTTGCTGCCGTTGCACAAAAAACTGAACGGCGCCCTCGATCTTTCGATTGAGTACATCGGAACCGTTGACGAGAACGGTGTTCCCGATTTGGCCCACGGCGATCGGGAAGTGTCGTCAGCCATTATCGAACTGTGTGTCGCCAACGTGGCGGAACAACCGGCATGGCTCGATTTCATGGGGTGTCTGTATGAAGACACACTCTGGCGCGATATTCCGGGCAACTGGAAGAATTGTGCCGAAGACACCGCTGTGCCTGTTAAGGATGTGGAACACTGCATCACCGAGGGCGGTGGTGAGGCGGAGTTGGTGCGCTCCATCGCAAAGGCAGCCGCCGAAGGCATTCAGGCGGCGCCGACGGTGATTATTGACAACCGCGAATTTGTGGGCCCCCTCGACGAAGAATTTCTCCTCACCCACCTATGCTATTTCGCCGGAAAAGAATCTACACGTCCGACCCTTTGCGAAGATATCGAAAAGCCGAAGCCGCTGCATGCGATGCTGCTCAACGATATTCGCTGCGGCGCGGAATGCGACGCTGCGCGGGAAGTTGAATTCATTCAGGCGCTGTTTCCGGCGATGGAAATTCTCGAAGTGGACTACAGCGAATCGGCCGGAAAAGATCTGTTCGACGAGATGGTGGATTCAGGCGCACCTGCAGCGGTACCGGCAATGTACATTCAGGAAACCATTGATGATCTTGGGCCCGCGGCCATGCCGCTCGCTCAGTACATGATTGAATTCAAAGACGGATTGCTTCTCCCGCTGGGGTTGGAATTCGACCCGTCGAAAGAAATTTGTGACAACGAACAAGATGACGACGGAAACGAACAAATCGATTGTGACGACCCGTACTGCGCCGCCAAGTCGGTTTGTCGTCCGGAAATAAGCAACCGGGTGGATCTGTTCATTATGAGTCAGTGTCCCTATGCGAACATGGTGATTCCCGCGGTGGATCATTTCCTCAACCATCTGCGCGACAACGGCTCCACGCAAATTGCCTTTCGCTTTCAGTTTATCGGCAGCGAAAAAGACGGCACCCTATACAGCATGCACGGCAAAAACGAAGTCGATGAAGACTTGCGGATGGCGTGTGTGCAGGAACTGTATTCGGTGGACCACACGTTCATGAAATACATGATGTGCCGAGCGGCCAATCCCCACAACGATGATTGGCAGAAATGCCTGACCGATACCATGAGCGAAAAAGATGTATCCGCATGCGCGGAAGGGGCCCAGGGGCACCGTCTGGTGGCGGACAGTTTTCAGCTGGCCGATGCGCTGAACAAAAACGGCAGCCCCAGCTGGCTGCTCAACAACAAGATCGAAATGAACGCCCGCACCTCATCTCAAATCCTTGCGGCCTACTGTGCCCGCAATGACGACCCCGCATGCGATGTCGCCCTGAAAAAGATGCTCATCGATGAAGACGTGCCGGAGGCGGGCGCCTGTCAGTAAACTTTCTTTCCCCTGGTTTCGCTTTGCGATTTGTTGTCGAAAAAAAAACTTCTGCTACATTTTATCTGCAATGAAAAAAGGGTTGTTTCATTTCTCGGGCAGTTCACATCTATTCCCTCATGGAATCAACTGGGTGTTGTGTTTGCTGCTCCTATGCCCGGTACTTCTCGCGGCAAAGGTTCCCAACGACGCCCAAAAAACAAAAGTAACGGCCGGTGTGCTGTCAAATTTCCCACCGCAGTACACGTTGGACGACGACGGAACACCTCAGGGATTTGCTGTCGATATAATGAACGAGATCGCTGCGCGCGCCCGCCTTCAGGTGACCTACGTGGTGTATGATTCCTGGCCCGCACTCCTTTCGGCGTTAAAAGCGGGTGAGATTGATATGATACCGAATCAGGGAATCACTCCCGAACGACAGGAATTGTTCTCGTATTCAGCGCCGGTTGAAACATTCGGCGTCTCCATATTCACTCGGGCAGACCGAACCGATATTGACGGACTTTCTGATTGTGCCGGAAAAACCGTCGGTGTGGTGAAAATGAACGTGGGTGAACAGTTGGTCAAAAAATGTCCTCAAACCATTCCCCAATTATTTGACCACCCCGAAGACGCGCTCTTCTCTCTCTTGTCGGGAAACGTCGATGCGGTTATTTATCCGGAACCGGTTTTTATGAGATTGGCACGGACAGCCAATATCGATGATCACATTCGCGTTGTGGGAAAACCCCTGACCGAAATCAAACGGGCGATTTCGGTTTCGCGAAACAACCCCGAGTTATTGCAGCAACTGAACCCCGCGGTGGCGCAACTGATCGCCTCTCCGACATACCGTCGCATCTACAATCGATGGTATGGTAAACCGAAACCGTTTCTCACCTCCGGACGGGTTGCGGCGTTCATGGGAGCAATACTTCTCGGTGCGGTTCTGGGCATGGGCATCTGGCGCTACCGTTCCCTCATACGTATCAATTTGCAACTTGCCGAACAGAACAAACGAAGACAAGAAGCGGAACAGGCGTTGCGACTGGCCAACGATACTCTCGAAGAAAACGTAAAAAAACGCACCCGTGAATTGGAAACCGCACTCTCCGATGTAAAAACGCTGACCGGGCTATTACCGATTTGCTCCTTTTGTAAAGGTGTTCGTAACGATCAGGGCTATTGGGATAAATTAGAAAAATATATTTGCGATCATACCGACGCAGAAGTGACTCATGGCCTTTGCCCCGAATGTTTTAAACGGGAGTATCCCGAAGAATTCGCCCATGTGCAATCCAACAATCGGTAGCCTGCGACGACACGACACTCTGTTTTCCGATTGCGGATCGTCGACCCGATCCGACCAGGTGTACCCGTATTCGGGGGCCGTCATTCGTTCGAATGAATCAAAAATGATACAATTATAATGAATCATTATTGATACAATTCAAGAGCGCCAATCAAACTTGACTTGTCAAATTTGTGTTCATAGCACCGCCGCCGCAAAGGGGATGATACTACCCGACAAACAATCGGGCAATATCCATAATCACCGCCCAGACCATCAGCATGAGCACCATGATTGCGCCGGTCACCAACACCCGCTCCTGAATCCGCGCCGACAACCGTCTGCGCATCACCACCTCGGTCACAATAATCAACAGGCGGCCGCCGTCAAGAATGGGAATCGGCAGCAGCAGATTCATCAACCCCAGGTTCAGACTCACAAACCCCATGAATCCGAAAAACGCACCGGGCCCCTCCTGCCCCACCTGCGCGGCCGCATGACCGATGCCGATGGGGCCGCTGAACGCTTTGGGTGAAATGTTTCCGGTGGCCACAGATTTCAACACATCGATAATCACTTCCGACCAGAACAGAGTCTGCTGTACCGCCATGTGTAATGCATATCCGGTGGCGTGAAGGTTGGGAATGGGGTCAGGCGTAATGCCGAACCACTCTTCAGAAAAGGGGCGCACATGAAATCCAGGCTCCACGATATCGTCTGCCACGCCCAAATCCTTTTTAGTGCCCGCAGCGAAAAAATCGGCCTGATAGGCAGCGCGATGTCGCTCTCCGTTTCGCTCCCAAACAAGGGTATGCCGTTTAGTGTTTGAGGCGTCTTTATTCACCTGCAATAACGTTGCGAGTATATCAAACGCATTGGCTTCTTTTCCGTCCACTGCAACCAATTTGTCGCCCCGCTGCAATCCGATGCGATCCGCAGGTCCTTGGGGCGTCACGTTCAATACATATCCCATCGAGGAACCGATACCAATATCCGCCAGAGAATCAATTTTGTCAGGGACGCGGTAAGTCACCGTACGTTTGCTCTTTTCAAATATGGCCGGTTGTTTTTCCAAATCGAGCTCGGCTGCTTCCCTGGCGTTTGGAAACAATTCTTTGGGAAGGGTGGACTTGGCGCGCACAAAGGTAATCTGAATTTCCTCGCCCTGATGTTCCAGAATGTGCTGTTCCAGATCGATAAGTCGCTCCACAGGTTGGTCATTAACGGCGAGCACCTTGTCGAAGGTTTGCAGCGGCGGCACCGGATGAGAATGACTGGACTGCACCGAAATAATGGTGTTGGGATAAATGCCCACAATTCCAATCAGCCCCTTCACGCCGGGAATATGGCGCAAAAACGGAATCTGGTACTTGGGACCGTGCTTGGCTTCGGGCACGATGTCGGTCTGAATGATTTTTCCGCTCCGATCCACCGACAGGGTCAACTTTTCTCCCGGTCGGTCCTGAATAAGGTCTACCATGTGGTTAAAGCTGTAGACCGGGCTGCCGTCGATGGCGATAATTTTGTCACCGCTTTGCAGACCGGCTGCCTGAGCGGGGCTGTTTTCAATAATCATTCCCACTTCGGCCGGGGGCAATTCCTTCTGACCGAGGGCGAGAAAAAAATACAGAAACAGCGGGAAAATCAGATTCATCGCCGGACCGGCAGCAAATATGACAATTTTTTTCCACGGGGCGATGCCCTGAATGGATTCGCTCAGTTCCGCATCGTTCAGCTCCTCGCCGGGATCTTCTCCCAGCATGCGAACGTATCCACCGATGGGCACCGCGGAAATTCGGTAGTCGGTGTCGCCCTTTTTAATGCCGAATAGCCTTGGGCCCATTCCCAGCGAAAACACATGGACCCGAACATGAAAAAGTTTGGCGAAAATGAAATGACCACCCTCGTGGATAAAAATCAAAATGCCGACCAGAATGAGAAAATAGAAAATACCTGTGAACACGCTCATTGCGTTACAGTAACACACTTGCCTCCCCCTGCAAGCGTCCGCTTACGCAAACATTCAAATGCCAGATTTAATAATCGATAGCGATGTTGATGCGATGCACCGAAAATAAATGTTACCGATTCGAGGTCTTTTTGTTCCATTGCGTGGGTTCTTGATGTAGTGTCTTAACTGCTTTTCGATTATAGAATTTAATTAGATAATTTAAACTGGATGAAAAAACGGCTGCAAAAGGCTCAGATTACTGATAATAGACTAAACATTCGTTTATGGCTGATCGAGAAAAATACAAAGTAATACGAAAACTGGACGCGGGCGGTATGGCCGAGGTGTATGAAGCGGTCGCCGAAGGAATCGAAGGGTTCGAAAAAAAGGTCGCCATCAAACGCGTTCTTCCTCACCTGGCCGAGAATAAAAAATTCATCGCCATGTTTCTCGATGAGGCGCGCCTCAGTCTTCACTTAAGCCACGCCAATGTGGTGCAGGTCTTCGATATTGGGCAGGCCGGCGGCACCTACTTCATCGTGATGGAGTTTGTGAACGGCACCAACCTGAAGGCGCTGATGCAGAAAATGAAAAGCCGCAATCAGCTGCTGCCCATCGAACAGAGCATTTTCATTGTGATGGAAATGTGTCGCGGCCTTTCCTACGCGCACGGTCTGAAAGACGCCAAGGGCCGAAGCCTGGGTATCGTTCACCGCGACGTCAGCCCGCCCAATGTGCTGATTTCAAAACAGGGCGAGGTGAAAATAGTGGACTTCGGACTGGCCAAAGCCACCAGTCAGCTGGAAGTCACCGACCCCGGGGTGGTTAAGGGCAAGTACGCCTATCTCTCGCCCGAGGCGGCCACAGGTAAAAAAGTGGATTTGCGAATGGACGTTTTCTGTTGCGGCATCGTATTGTACGAACTGCTTACCGGACAACGACTGTTTCTGGGAAATACCGATGTAGAAACCATCAACAATGTCCGCGCCGGATACGTACCGTCTATGCAGCAGTTTAATCCGGGTATTCACCCGCAACTTGAAGGTATTGTACGTAGCGCGTTGGCGGTCGATCCCAATCAGCGGTATCAGACCTGTGACGACCTGGCCGAATCTCTTGCGCACTTTCTGTTTTCAGCCCAATTAAAGGTCACCGGGTTCGATATTCGAAGAACGCTCGAAAACGTTATCGGCGACCCGAATAAACACATCGACAAACAAGCGATTATTGACAATTTCATCCAGCAGGAAATCGCGGTGTTCTCGTCTTTGGACGGGGGAATGACCCTTCGACGAAGACCGCCGTCGCGGACATCAAACCCCAATGCGCCGGTTGACGTTTCGGGGTTTAATTCACATTCGGGGTCTCCGCCGGGGTATCGGGATTCCAATCAGAGTATGCCGGGCGCCTATACCCCTTCCGGGGCATACCAGACCGGCTCGGTATCCAACGCCGGGTACGAAGAGGAAGAAGACGACGGCACGGAAGATCGACAGAATTTTTGGGTCGGACTTACCGTGGCATTGGCAGCTGTAACATTGATCATCGCCATCGCCTGGGCGTTGGGTTTTATCCCTTAGGCAAGGTTTTTGGCGATGGGAATTTTTCATGCTATGATATTGAGAGTTTAACGTCTAAAATCGTCTTTCCGGACGAAACGTTCGGAATGGAGCGAGGTTGCGAATGGGAAAAGTGCTGAAAGTAGAGGGAGTAACCGATGTAGGTCGCGAACGGGACCACAATGAGGACAGCTTCGGTTTATTTCCGGATTACAATCTATTTGTTGTTGCAGACGGAATGGGAGGACACCGGGCCGGAGATGTCGCGTCCAGCCTCGCGATTCAGGCGATAGGCGAATTTTTCGATGCCACTGCCAAAGATGATATTACGTGGCCGTTTCAGTTCGATCCCAATTCGCCCACTTCGGTGAACCGCTTTGTTACCTCAATTCAGATGGGGAACAGCAGAATTTTTCAGAAGTCGAATCAGAGTGAAGAGCACCAGGGCATGGGAACCACGGTTGTCGGTATTATGGGAATTGAAAATAACACCGCGATGCACGTCGCCCATGTGGGAGACTCCCGCTGCTACCGAATTCGCAATGGCGAAATTGCGGCGATTACGCTGGATCACTCTCTGATTAACGATTATCTGCGTGCTGCGCCCGACCTGACCGAGGAACAGCTGGCGGAACTGCCGTCCAATGTGATCACCCGCGCGCTTGGAATGCAGGACAAAGTGCTGGTCGATGTTCAGACCATTCAGATAGAAACCGGTGATATTCTGCTGCTTTGCTCCGATGGCTTGAACGGCATGCTCAAAGATCGGGAGATTCTACAGATTGTTGAAACCAATCGCGCGACTCTGAGACAGGCCGCTCAGGCGCTCATCAACGGCGCCAATGAACGCGGCGGCGAAGACAACATCACCGTCATTCTTGTCGAAGTCGTCCAAGAGGACTGAAATCCCAATGAATTATCGATTACTTGCTGTTTGGATTGCCGCAATCGTGGTTGCGGCCGGTTGTGGTTTGGCCGAAGGACCCAAAGAAAAACTGGACCGCGGCATCTATCAGTTCAATGAAGGTCTGCGCTGGGGCAGGTACAACGATGTGCTTCCCGTGGTCGATGACGAGGCACTGGATCATTTCAAAAAACTGCATGAAGGCTGGGGTTCCAATGTGCAGATTTCTTCGGCGGAAGTGCTGCAGGTAATTTACGATGAGGTAAACCGGAAAGCCCTGGTCAGCGTGAAATTCACCTGGTTTCGCAAAAACGAAATGGTCGTGTACGATACGGTAACCAACCAGCACTGGGAATATCGCGAAGGAAAATGGTGGATGGTGGCCGAAGAAATCTACTCCGGCCAACCCTTCTAATTCATATTCGAAAATTTATTTTTCGGTCAGGGCAACCACGCCGGGGAGCTCTTTGCCTTCGAGATACTCGAGAGACGCGCCTCCGCCGGTCGATACGTGAGATACTTTGTCGGAGAGGTTGGCTTTTTCAATCGCGCTTACAGAATCACCGCCGCCGATGATTGTGATGGCGCCGTTGGCGGTAGCCGCGGCCAGCGCTTCGGCCACACCGAATGTTCCCTTGGCGCTCTCAGCGATTTCAAACACGCCCATTGGACCGTTCCAAACCACGGTTTTGGCGCCTTTGACGATATCTGAGAAAATCTCAACCGATTTGGGTCCGGCGTCAATGGCCATCTGGTCGGCAGGAATTGCACCGGCATCCACGTAGGTGATGTCGCTGCAGGTGCGCGCGCCGAAATCCATTTCTTTTACCACGCCGCAATCCACGGGCAGCTGAATTTTGTCGCCGCCTTTGGCGAGCAGATCCTTGGCCATCTCAATGCGTTCGTCTTCACACAATGATGTGCCGATTTCCTTGCCCTGGGCCTTGTAAAATGTATTGGCCATGGCGCCGCCGATAATCAATTTATCGACTTTCGGCAACAATGCTTCGATAACATCGATTTTACCCGAAATCTTGGCACCGCCGATAACGGCCACAAACGGTTTTTCCGGTGCTTTCAGCGCTTCGCCGAGGAAGTCGATTTCTTTTTTCAGCAGGTATCCGCAGGCGCGCTCGGGCAATTCCACGCCGGTCATGGAGCTGTGATCGCGGTGAGCGGTGCCGAATGCGTCGTTTACATACACATCGGCCAGTTTCGTCAAGGCAGCTCGGAACGCTTTCACTTTGTCGGCGTCGGCAGCCACTTTGTTTCCAGCCGCATCAACACCTTTGCCTGTCTCTTCAACGTGGAACCGCAGGTTTTCCAGTACGAGAACTTCGCCGGGCTGCAACGCCGCCGCAGCCGCGTCAACTTCGGCACCAACGCAATCACCAACGAATTTCACATCTTTGCCGAGCAGCTCACCCAGACGGTCCGCCGCGGGTTTCAGACTGAATTCGGGTTTCACCAAACCGTCGGGACGCCCCAGGTGACTCATCAGAATCAGCGATGCGCCCTGGTCGAGAATGTACTGAATCGTGGGCAGCGACGCACGAATTCGTTTATCATTATCTACTTTGCCGTCTTTAATCGGAACATTGAAATCCACGCGGGAAATCACCTTCTTGCCGTTTAACGCCAGGTCTTCAACGAATAATTTTGCCATAACTACATCCTTTTTCTTGGGTCGCTTCGTTCATTTAAAGCGGTCGTTTGCAATATTCAAAAAACGAAGGCAGTGTAGGGCAAAAAAGGTTTGCTTTACAAGTGAATTCCGAGTGAAATCTCAGCGAATTTCCGGATGCTCGAGCACATACTTCACGTACACCGAAAAGCTCGCTTCGGGGGGAAGCGTCCCTCGCTCCACCGCCAGGGTCAACCGTTTCATCAAATCGCCCAGTGACTTTCCCGGCGGAATGCCGAATGCAGATATCAGCTCCTGCCCCAGCCCCTTCGGCAGCGCCTTGGGTTTGGCGTCCTCCTGCAGAATTTTCAACACCCGACCGGCCAGCAGATTGATTTGCCGCAGCCCGCGGCGCACTTTTTCCTCATACTTGCTGGTAATATCCGCCCGACAAAGGTCGAACAAATTTTCCAGATACGGCCCGGTATCGACGGCAAAGCGACGTACCGCTGAGTCGGTCCAGCTCTCCTGATACGCCGACGCCCGAAGGTGTGCGGCAATCAAAAATCGAATTTCGGTTTGCGCGTCTTCAGGAAAGGGCAGTCGACAGGCGATTTTTTCGAACATCCGGGCCCCCACTTCCGGATGGCCGATAAAGGAGACCTGGCCGTTTCCGTTGAATTTTCGGGTGGGCACTTTGCCGATGTCATGCAGCAACGCAGCCCAACGCACCACAAGTCGGTTGGGAGTTTGGCGAATGACTTTTTTGGTATGGACCCACACATCTTTGTGCTGTTTTTCGTCACCGAAACCCACCAATGCGCTCACTTCGGGTAGGGTGTACGCCAACACGCCGGTGCGCGACAGAATATCCAATCCCCGGTCTGGACGAGGCGATGTGAGAATTTGATTGTACGCGGTTAAAATACCCGCCTCGGACATCGGCTCCCGGAACACCCCCCGGCAAGAACGACCGGTGGCCGCCTCCAATGCGGCGCTAAATTCTTCAGCCAGGTTGTCGTTTAACAGATTCAGAGAGCGCTCCTGTTTGATTTTTGTGGTTTCGGACGGTCTTTTTGCCGCCGCAGCTCATTAGCACACGCATGAGTGGGGAGCAACTATTTAGGCGCCCGATGTGGAAATGCGGAATTGCACTGGATCTCGCTGGAAAACGATGTATGTTGCACAAATAACGAAATTAAAACGACAATGTTAAAGAATATGTAGATAGTGACTTGAATACAGCATATAGGTTTGGTAAAAAATTGCTTTGTTTGAAACAATTGATGCGCAGAATGTTCGTTTGAAGTCGCATCCCTTTAGGAGAAGTTACATGGTTCAACCTCAAATTGTGATGTACGAAGAGGAGTTTAATCAGATACAGAGCGTGTGCGAAAAGCTGGTTCGCGATGCAAACGCCATAGTGGTTTTTATCGTTGATAAAAACGGACAACTGATTGCGACTGCGGGAGAGTATGAAAATCTGGATACCACGTCGTTGGCTTCTCTGACTGCGGGAAATATCGCTGCGACCGGTGGAATGGCGAAAGTGCTGAAAGAAAATGAATTCGCCACCCAGTTCCACGAAGGAGAACACCAGAATGTGCACATTCAAATTGTGGGGCAGCGCGTCATTCTGGTAGTTATTTTTGATGAGCGCTCCTCATTGGGACTGGTCCGGCTGCGTGTGCGAAAAGCCAATCAGGCACTCAATCAGATATTCGAAATCCTTGTTGAAAAAGCTCAGGATCCAAACGCATCGTCACCGCTAGAAGAAATCACCGACGACGATATTGACAACCTGTTCAACGATTAGAGGTATCCACGAATGTCGTTTATCAATTATTCTTCGCGCGAAATTAACTGTAAAATTGTTTACTACGGCCCGGGGCTCTGTGGAAAAACCACCAATCTTCAATACGTGTACAACCGTACCAATCCCGATGCCAAAGGAAAAATGATCTCCTTGGCCACAGAGACCGAACGAACCCTGTTTTTTGATTTTCTGCCGCTGTCATTGGGTGAAATCCGCGGATTTAAAACCCGGTTTCATCTGTATACCGTTCCGGGGCAAGTGTTTTACGATGCCTCCCGCAAACTGATTCTCAAGGGTGTGGACGGTGTTGTGTTTGTTGCGGATTCACAGATTGAACGAATGGAAGCCAATATTGAATCGGTTGAAAACCTTCGGGACAATCTGGCAGAACAGGGATATGACTTAGACAAACTTCCATATGTGATTCAGTACAACAAACGCGATTTGCCCAATGTGGCTGACCTGAACGAATTGCGTTCGGTATTGAACACAACCAATGTTCCCGATTTTGAAGCCGTCGCCACCAAAGGAAACGGGGTTTTCGATACCTTGAAAGCCACTGCGAAACTGGTTCTGACTGAATTGAAAAAAGGCGGTTGATCTCAGAAATGTGAATTCATGTTTCTGCATTATCCATTCAGCGTTTCATGATGAAGGAGTAACAAATGAAATCAATGTTTAAATTTTCTTTGCTTGCGGCGCTTTGCGTTGCGGCGATCTCCTGCGGGATTCCCGAGGAACAGTACAATGCCAAAGTAGACGAAGTGAACAAATTGACCAAAGACCTCAATGCGGCTTCCCAGGCATACGAAGAGATGCAGCGCAAACTCAATCAGATGAGCGTAGAAAACCAGAAAATGGCCAATCGCTTGCAGGAACTGGGGCAAAACGTTCAAAGCCTGCTGGGTCAGAAAAGCGAACTGGCCTCTGATTTAGAAGCCACCCGCGCCCGCGAAGCCCGACTTCGCGCTGAAAAGGAAGCCCAGCGTCAGCGCATGGCGCAATACCGCAAGGTGATTGAGCAGTTCAAAGAGCTGGTGAACTCCGGCAAACTGCGCATCAAAATCGTGGATGGCCAGATGGTGGTTCAGATGGCGTCCAGCATTCTGTTCGATACCGGCAAAGCGAATCTCAGCGAAGAGGGAGAGAGTGCATTATTGGAACTGGCCAACATTCTGGCCAGTATCCCCAACCGTAAATTTCAAATTGCAGGACATACCGACAACGTACCGATCAATTCGCGCAAATTCCCTTCCAACTGGGAGCTTGCGACTGCCCGCGCGGTGACCGTGGTTCGTTTTCTTCAGGACAACGGCGTTCCTCCGGAAAACATCTCCGCTGCCGGATACGCGGAATTCCGCCCGTCGGAATCCAATGACAGCAAAGAAGGTCAGGCGGCCAACCGTCGCATTGAAATCACCCTGCTTCCCAACCTGAACGAACTCCCCGACCTGTCCGAACTCGAAAAAGATCTCAAATAGAACGACGGATTTCCGTGTTCAAGTCTCCCACCATCTGTGTCGGCCTCGATATCGGCAGCAATACCATCAGCTGTACCCAGGTGCACCGCAATGAAGACGGCGCCATTGACGTGCTCAACGATGCCTCGTTTCCGGTTCGTCTTTCTGAAGGCCTTTCAGAAGGAGGCGAACTGAACCCCGCGGCGATTGAACGAGGCCTGTCAGCGCTGAAAGAAATTGTGAACAACTTCGACTACCACCAATCCCGATCCCGCGCGGTGGGAACGGCGGTGCTGCGTATGACCGCCCATCCGGAAGCATTCACTGAACCGGCCGAAAAGATTTTGAAGACGCCAATTCGCATTATTGACGGCCTCGAGGAAGCGCGGCTCACCGCCATCGGCGCGGTGTTCGGTCTTCCCGCGCGAGAAGACTGGGTGGTGCTCGATATCGGCGGCCAGTCCACAGAGATCAGCTGTCTGAAACCTTGCGGCAGCCTGCATTCGGTCAGTATGCCGCTGGGCGTGGTGAAAGTAACCGAACGTTTTTTTTCTTCTCAGACGCCGTCCCGTGACGAACAGCAGCAGGCACGACAACATGTGCGCGATTGTCTGCACAAACATCTGGGAGATGATATCATTTGCGGCAACCTGGTTTGTGTGGGCGGAACCCCTACCACATTGAGCCTGTTGGTTCACAAGCTGGCGGGGTGGCAGCGCGACAAAGTTCACGGCGATGTGATTTCGCTCGCGGATACCCAAGCCTGGTTTGAAAAAATAGTAGTAATTGATGCCCAGACCCGAATCGATCAATACGGCATGCGCCCCATGCGCGCTGATGTGTTTCCGGCGGGCATTCTGATTCTCGATGAAATCATGCAGTACTTCGATTTTTCTTCCTTCACCGTATCCGCCAACGGCCTGCGGGTAGGATTGGCCATCAGTACCCTGGAATCCGTATCAGACTGATCCGTACGCGGTTTATTTGTCGCCGAAGGCGAAGCCGTATGCGAGGCCGACCAAGATACGGCCGTCGAGGGTGCTGGCGGCTTCGGTGTTAAACGTGCCGGTTGTGTAATCACCCACCCGTTCATCGTAGGCGCTGGGCATCGACAGATTGTAGGCAAGACGAAAATCGATGGTCAGGGCCAATTTGGCGATACCGATGGCGACGCCGAAGTCAAACGCCAGCGCCACATCGGTGCGATCGCTGGTTCGGAAGGCGGATTTTAAATCCTGCACGTCGGCATCGCTCACATACTGTTCCCCGTCAGTGACTTCAATATCTGCGCTGGAACCGAGTCCCGCTTGAATTTCGGGGCCGATGCCGAGGCTCACCCGAGTTTTATTTCGCACCACCGACCCCTTCAGCAAAATGGGAATCCGCATTTTGGAGTAGCGATAGATATAGTCGACATCCACCACATCATTGTAGGTAATGGAGCACCAGTTTTTGTTTCCTTCGAACAGAAATCCGACCTCCAACCCCAGATACTGTTTCAAAAAACGCACATCGGCAAAGATACCGCCGCCGCCGCCCAATCCGCCAGCACCGTCTTCGAACGGAAACGCCGCCACGTTGCTGAAGGCAAAATCGTCGGGCGGGGAAAGATAGTTGCCGCCGACGCCTCCTTTGGCTCCGACGTCAAGCCAAACGGTTTGCGCATGCGCGGTGGACGACAATGCAACAACTACGAATAGAACCGGTACGACACTGACGAACTTCATTAAAGACCTCCTCTGATGGTTCTGTTGGAACAAAGTATTTTAATAAGATACCGATGCAAACTTCAACCGAATTCAACCGGGAGGGTCCGCGAAAAACGGTGACCGCAGGCTCAACGCTATGCTACAACCCGGTTTATGAAGCTGTATCAATACTGGGTGAAAGAAATGGGCAAACTGCGCGTGGACGGCAATGCGTTCGACGCGCTGTTTTATGGAAAATCAAACAGCTCCGAGGCCGATGCCAGACACGATGCGGGCGAACAGGCCAAGCGGGTACAGGCACGTATTGACGGCACGGGGGAGCCGAAAGAGTCGTATGATGTTCCCATCCGGGAAGAAATCGTGCATCGCATTGATGACCGCAACCTGATTACCCGCAATCGCTACGGCGCGCTGGTACTCAATACGGAAGACTTGCTGTTTATTGATATCGATAAACCAAAATTTGGATTCTTTGAAGCCCTGTTGGGCAAAGCCAAGGGAACCACGAAAGAACAGATCACCCGCATGGTGGAAGCGCGGGCTGCCAAATCTGCGTATCGCCACCTGAGTTTTCGACTGTATGAAACCAATGTGGGCGTACGGGTGATTGTGCAGGGAATGCAGGCAAGTCCGGTCAGCAAACAGGTGATGACACTGATGCGTGATTTCAATACCGATCCCCTATACGCTATGCTGTGCGAAAAACAGCAATGCTATCGCGCCCGTCTCACGCCCAAACCGTCGCGCATTAAGTGTAACACACCGCGGGTGATTTTTCCGCGCAGCGAAACCGAGCAGCGCACACATCAGGAGTGGGTGCGCACCTATGAACAATTGTCACAGAGCGCAGCCGTATGCAGACACATCAAGGACATCGGACGCTTTCGCGAAAACCGCACCATTCGTTATCACGACGAGCAGACCCGCTGCGCCAAAAATCTTCCTCTGGCCTGACAAGTGTTCCCGAGGGCATTACCTACGCGGTGAGATAGATTCGTTTGAGAAACGCCGGATTCTGTTCGGCGTACAAAATGGATGCCGCTTCATCGGCGGCGGCAATATTGGTCTGCTCAACTTCACACAGCAGACTCGACACAGTGCCGATGGTGCCGGTGGTGGCGTAATTGATACAGCCGCAGAAATAAACGCAGCGATGCTCCACCGCGCAGGAGGAACAATCGGCGTCTTTGTGCAGCCGTGCCCGCTTGAACGCCAATACCTTTTCGAGATTGATGCCCGTGTCGATATGACCGATACACAGTTCAGCGTTGGTATCTTCGCCCACCAGACGCTCACAGGGGTACAGCCTGCCCGACGGCGCCAGCGTAAGTTCCCCCTCGCCGAATTTGCATTTACTCTGCAATCCGTCATTCAGATGGCTGCGAATTTTAGACGTGAACGTTGAGTAGTCGATAGCGTTTCCCGCGCGATACGCATTCACATAGTGCTGTGTGACCCGTTTCATCTGCGATTTGTATTGCGCCAGTGCAGGTTCATCCCAGTGCGCGTCGTAGTTGAAATTGAAACTGAACCGATACGCGCCAAGGGCAATCACGTGGGCGAACGATTCGGCCATCCAGTTCACATTGCTCGGGTCCACCACCGCCGACAACGCCACTTTCCCCATGGTCTGCTTTACCCGTTCGGCACCGCGAACAATATCATCGTAGGCGGGTGCGCCGTCGGGATACCGGCGATTGAGGTTGCACGCCGCTGCGACGCCGTCCATACTCACCGCCACAAAGAAATCCTCTTTTTTGAAGTAGGCCATCTTCTCTGCGTCGAGCAGGGTTCCGTTGACCGTGGTGCAAAATCGGAGCAGACGCTGATCGTCGGTGAGTTTTTTCTTTTTTGCGTAAGCCACAGCGTATTGAATGCGTTCAAATTCGAGCAGCGGCTCGCCACCGAAAAAGGTGATGCGCACATCGCCCCGGGTGAACGCCAGATCAATGCCTTTTTCTATCAATTCATACGAAAGCGGCGAATCAAACTTTTTGCCGTTGTAACAATAGGTACACGCCAGATTACAACTGTGATTGAGAAATAGAATGACGTGCATAAACGGCTATTTTTCGATTGCTCCGGCCATCACGTCGGTGTCGTACGGCGTAACGCCGGTGTCGGTGCCGGTATCCGTGTCGGTTCCGGTATCGGTATCCTGAGCCAAATCACCGGCCAGATAATCGCTGTCTATGATTTCGATACCGGTATCGGTATCGGTAGTATCCAATGCGGTATCGGGCATGTCCACACCCGCCATATACTCGGTGTCCATCACATTGGTGTCTGTTTTTTCTGTCGCCGTATCGTTGTCGCTGACACGCATTCCTTTGGGAACATCAACATCATCGCAGGCGGCAAGCAGATAGCCGGCGGCACCCATCACGCCGATTTTTCCGACGCGCTGCAAAAAAGAACGTCGATCGGTCAATTCCCGCCGGGTCGGATACCCAGGTATCGAGGCGCTCGACGAAGGTGCGTTTTTACTCATTGGTTTTTTTGAAATTGTCATGGGGTTCATCCTGTAAGCATATTTATTGATTTCAGCGTACCATGTTTTATCGCCCGATGCATAAAAAACTGAAACGATGGACCTCGGTTGACTTTCGATTCTGCGCGGCCTCAAAAAAAACGACTATTTTTCTAAAGAATTCAGCACACCCTCCGATGTTAATAGTGAGTACAAAACCAGGAACGGATTTGTACGCAGAAAGGAAACTGGTGAGTGCATTGCGCGTATTGTCTACGGAAATGCGGCAAGTTTTTCGCGCCTACACCAAGCAGTTGAAGACGCCGACCAAGGAAGAGGACAAAAAATCGGAGTCACTGCACTTGAGAAAAGGGTTCGAACAGGTAGATCTGTCTGAAGAAGCGATGACATTAGCCGCATCGGATCAAAAAGAAACAGATCAGAAGCCGGAATTGACAAGCTAGCAGGAACTGTATCAAATTTGATACTGGAAGTAATCGACGCAATTGTTTCGGGGGTAGATTCTTTTGTCCAGCAACTCAGTTTCATTGGAAATGCGCCAGCTGTCTCCTGCCCGGAATGAATCCTGGAACCCGGCCAACCTCTCCGACATCAGACAGTCCATCGTGAGACTGGCCCTGGCAGAAACCGATGCACAACACTTTCTGGACACCGCACTTACGCTGATTTCAACTCAATTGGGAATCGCGGCATCGTACTCCGACCATTGCAATAGTGAGCTGCAATGCCCCGCCGGTATGGAATCGTTTATCGTGAAAACCCAGGAATCTGTAATCGGGGTATTGCTGGCGGAGCAGAAAACCCTTGAAAATGCCGGCCTTCTGTTTCGGGAAATGCAGGAGCTGGCTGACATTATCGGTCTGTCAATGCTTTCGTTGCGCCAAAATGCGGAGCTGGCGTCATTGGAGAATGAATCTGAAGAGATGCTGCTGTTTGCGCCGGACATCATCTTCGTGACCGATGAAAACGGACGCATCAAAATGGCCAATCACAAGGCGCACGAGTTGCTGGGTACCGCACCGGGTACGTTGAACGGCAAACCCATAGACAAAATTCTCGGGGTATCGACCGCGAATTCATTGCGCAACGGCGAAAAAATCGAGATTGAAATTTTGGGACAGAGAGGTCGGCGGCTGGCGTCCTTCAATGTGTCGCAGGTGGCGCAGGAAACCGGTGAAGTTCAGATTCTCATGGTGGGTCGCGACATCACCACGGAACGTCAGGCCGAGCTGACACTGCGGCGAACGGAACGATCGACCATGATGGCGCAGACCATTGATTACCTGCTGCACGAGGTGAACAATCCGCTGGGTGCGCTGCTGTCAAATATTTCGACTGCGATTCGAAAAACCGATCGCCTGGTAAAAAGCGCATCGACCGCGCAGACGCACCCCGCTGCCGACGGGTTTGATGATGAATTGTTTGGATTCAGCAATCAGCTGCACCAGATGTCCGAAACCCTTCGCAATGCGAAAAAAGCGGGAACCCGAATTCACGATGCCATGAAAATCCTTCGCACCGCCAATCAGAAACGCACGCTGAACGGTCAGAAATCCATTGACGTGGCGTTTGAACTGGGGTTGGCCATCAGTGCCCTCGAACAGGAACATCGAAAAATCCGTGTGATGAAAAGTCTCGACCGGTTGCCTATGATGGATGCGCCGCCGTTGCACCTGTCTGAAATTTTCGGCGCGGTGCTCAAAAACGCCGCTGAGTCGGTAGAAGCTGTTACACGCGACGTTCGTCAGATCTTGGTGACCGGCGGTGTTCGAGAAGGTCAATTGGTAATCACTATCGAGGACAACGGCCCGGGCATTCCCGGTAATTACAGAGAAAAAATATTTATGCCGTTTTTTACCACCAAGCCCCTGGGAAACGCTATCGGACTCGGGCTTCCGATGGCCAGCGATATGGCGAAACGGGTGGGCGGACGCATTGAAGCGACCGCATCCGCCAAACTCGGCGGCGCCTGCTTTCGTATCATTCTACCGGTGAGGTAGTTTTTCGGATTAATGAAGGAAAGGCTAAAAGCAGCAGTACATCGCCGCTGCGCTCTCGGTTTCAACTGCTGAACAATCTGCAAATGGCGCACTGTCGCCGAAACAGCCGTAGCTGTATGTGCCGCCTTCGGTGCAGAGAGTTTCGGGGTCGCCGGCCACGCTGCAGTCGGTGCTTGCGGCAAAGGCGGAGGTACATTGAAAATAGGCATTCAGATATACGTCGCAGGCGGGAATTTCGCCGGTTTCGCAATCCATGGCGGCGGCGTTTTCGGTGCGGCAGTTGATGTAGGCCAGCCAGCCGTCGCCACAGCCTCTCGCATCGAACGACTTCCAGTCTTCGGTACAGATTTCAACGAGCGCAAGCGCGTCATTTTCGCCGGGGCACACCGCTTCCTCGGCGGCCACATAGGCGCTGCACTCGCTCGAGGCAGCAGACAGATTTTCGGGAGTGGGGGTTCCCGGCGTGGAAAAATTCGAGACATCAATATCATCGGACAATCCCGCGTGGGAAAGAACGGCTTCGCGATCGGTGGAACCGAACACGTCGTAGGTGCAATCGGCGACGCCGTCATAGGACTGGATTTGGGTACCGGTGAACTGATTCGGTGTGCCGACGGTGAAGGTAACCGAAAACGTCATAGAAATGCCGTTGTCACAGTGCATTTCAGATGAGAGAGAACAGCCATCGTACTCGGCGGATGTTGCGCAGCCGGAAGAAGACATCATCAGGACACCATGGTCCTGGACCGGAAAGCCGTCATCGACCAGCGTAACTCCCTGATCTGCGCAGTCCCCCTTTGGCATCAGCACATAGTAGTAATTCCCATCCACCCCGGGACAGTCCAAAGCCCCGCCGGAATTGCTCGAACCGTTATTGTCTTCTGTGCATGCGGTCGCCAGCAGGACGACCAGCACGCCGATAATACAGATAAGGAAACTCGAATTCATACGCGTATTCTCCCTTTGACCAAATAGTCTGCAAATATCTGACGAGCATATCGGGAAACCTAGCACAAGTATATAACATAAACGCTACAGCGTGCAGGCGTCGTTCGGGATGGTGATGTAGTCGTTGGAGAGGCAGTCGTCGAGTGCATTCATGAGCGCCATGGTGAGCATGTTGATATGCACCAGGTTGTTGGGCGGGTTGCCGTATTCGTATGAAATCGTGCGTTCCGTGCTATCCATCACAAACGTCACTGCAGATGCTCCGCCGTCGGCGCAATCCGGGCATCCGTAGGTATCAACGAGAATATCATCTTTAATTTCAACCACCGAACCCGACAGATACGCCTGGCCGAGGGCCGTGAGCGTGCCGGTGTTGGTGCGGGTGCATCCTTCTTCGCCCCACCCGCAGACTTCCAGAGACGCCCGGGCACAATCCCCGGATTCGCCGATGGCAAAAGACAAATTGAAACGGCATTCCCCCTGGCATTCGCCGAACGTTTTCTGCGCAGAGACAATCATGAACGCAGGATCAGCCGCTACACAGGAATCGGGGGCATCCAGACATAACCACTGGGTGGCACCGCAGGCCTCGCAACAGTCCTGCCCCTCTTCGCATACACAGGGATTTATGCTTACCGCCTGACAGACGGTGCCGCTGCAGATATCCCCCTCGCAGGGGAAGTAACATCCGGGCTCGATAGCCGACATGCTATCGTCGTCGTCGCAACCGGGTTCAAAGTATTCCTGTCCGAAACCGGTGCAGGCTTCCGGCGTGCATTCCATGAGGGTACAGCTGATGGAAAGGTCTTCATTGCAGGTGCAGCTGTTGCATCCGTCCAATGCATCGAACGTATCGCCGATAAGGTAGCTGCTTCCATTGTATGCGCATTCCTCCTGCGTATCGGTGTCATCGGATGAATCGTTGTTCTCCTCAGCCGGACAAGCCACAAACAGAAGCATAGCACTGATGATAATAACAATATGTAATAAACGTTTCATGTTATCTCCTTGCAACGAGCGCATTCCCCCGGTTGGTTCGAATAATTACCGTGCACAAACAGTTCACACGCCACAAATGAAAATTGGGAACTGAAATTTCTTTGAGCGCGAAATTGAACCGACTAAAGTACATCCACAGCGTCGCTCAGGCCTTCGCCGGCAATATTGATGGCCAGTACAGTGGCGGAGAGGGCCACCCCGGGAAAAAGTATGAGCCAGTAGCAGCGCTGACTGGCAAAGGCGTCGGCGAGCAATCCGCCCCAGCTGGCGGTGGGCGGAGGCGCGCCGTACCCTAGAAACGACAATGTGGATTCAATCAGAATCGCACTGGCAATACCGAATGTGGCCGACACCAGTACCGGCCCCAGCACTGCGGGAAGTACATGGCGCCGCAGAATCCGTACGTGACTCAATCCCAGGGCCCGCGCGGCCTCCACATATTCTTCATTCACCGTGCGCAGTACTTCAGCGCGCGTCACCCGGGCCACGTCGGTCCAACGGGTGGCGCCGATAATCACCACCAGCTGCCAGATGCTGCTGATGCCCAGCAGCCCCTGAATGCCCAGAATCAGAAACAGGGTGGGAAACGCAGTGAGGGTTTCGATGCCCACATTGGCCACCCGGTCCCAGAACCCGCCGAAGTAGGCGGCCAGCGCACCCAACAGCACACCCAGAATGGTACAGAGCAGCATGGAACTGAGCCCCACCAGCATGGCCGATCGCGCACCGTGAATAATGCGCGCCAACACGTCCCGTCCGCTTCCGTCCGTTCCCAGCACGTGCAAATCGCTGGGCGCCGCCAACCAGTCGATGGCGCCGTCCACCTTTGTCTGATTCGGTCCGAACGGAATCGGCGGCGCCAGCGTCCAGCCGCCGTCCCGGGCGATTTTGTCGAGCAGGGACTGATTGTCGTAGTCGACCAATTCCGCAGTGGAAAAGATGGCCGGTAGAATATGAACCTGTCCGTCCACTTTGCAGGCGATGGGGTTTTCCGATGCGATCAAATCGGCGAACAGTCCCAGTAGGCATACAAAAATCACGAAACCGCCCGCCACCACGTTGAACGGTTTTCGGTAAAATTGACGATTCACTTTGTACAGCCACAATCGGCTGATGCCCAAATCTCGTTTTTTCATATGCGTTTGCTCAGTTGTCTTCCCGGCACAATACGCGGGTCCACCAGTGCGTAAATCACATCCGACGCCAGAATACCCACCATGGTCAGTACCGCGGTGACCGTAACCACCGCCAGCAGCCAGTAATAGTCACTGGACCGAATGGCATCGAACGTTTCGGCGCCCATGCCCTGAATACCAAATATCCGTTCAATCACCACAGAGCTGCTGATCAGATACGGCAGTTGCAATCCCATGAGCGTGATGACCGGTATCACGCTGTTGCGCAGCCCGTGTCGTAAAATCACCTGAAAGTCGGTAAGGCCCTTGGCCTTGGCGGCGCGGATATATCCCTGTTCAGATATGCGAAGCATTCCCACCCTCTGATAGCGCGCCAGCATCGCCAGTGAAACAAACGACAGACACAACACCGGCAAGAACAGATGATGCGCCGTGTCGACAAATACGTCCCATGGGGTGGCCGAAAACGGCAGGTTCGGACTGGCCAGCCCCTGGGAGGGAAACCAGTTCAGATGCCCCGCGCTGCCGAAGTACTTCAGCAGCAGCATGGCCACCCAGAAGGTGGGCAGAGAATACAGCACAAACAGCGAAACACCGGTAATTCGATCGAACCAACTGCCCTTTTTCACCGCACTGACGGCGCCCAGTGGAATGGCGATAATATAGGCGAAAAACAGCGCCAGAACAGAAAGCAGCAGGGTAACCGGAGCCCGCTCCATAATTTTGTCGCGAATGGGTCTGCCGTCACGGGAGCTGACGCCGAAATCAAAGGTCACCACCCGGCTGAGCCATCGAAAATATCGCGTTTCCGTAATGGCGCCGCTCACGTTGTAGATTCCCTCAAACGACGTGTACAAATCGTAGCGCTGGTGCCACCATTCATTCCACCGGCTCAGCACGTCGCGGCGCTGCTTCAGCGAAAAATACGGGCTCATCGGATCATCACGATCGGTAATTTCACACAATATATCGACCAGCCGAATCTGCGCTTCCAACGGAAGGGCTTCGTTGAGCGACTCCATAATCTGCGGCAGGCAGTAAGTGCCCAGACTGTGCAGCTCGTTCAATGCCAGTCGATCTTCCCGGCGAATGGTGCGACGAACCAGACGCTTGGCGCGAACCGGCGTGAAATCAGATCCGTAGGTAATCCAGTATTTCTGCCAAAACCGCAATGGATCATTGGTGTTGTGAAGCGCATCCGCATGGCCGATGGAGCGGGCAATGTCTTCAAGTGCCTCTAATGCGGCGGACAGAGAATCACCTTTTAGGTGGTCGAGTTTCGGCAGCAGGTATGGAATCACCGCACCGCCGATATGCACCAGCGACCGTACCGCTGACTTGCGGTTGAACGGGTCGGAGAGCTCTTTGATATTGCGCTCGGTTCGCGTCTGCGCATCCTCGATGGAAAAATTCAGAAACAGGGGCAGGTGCAATCCGTATGCGCGCCCCAGCTCCTGTGCGGTTTCCGCATCGATGGCGCTGCCGGTGGTGTCGGTGCCGGCGGTATCGGGATTGTCCACGGCCAGGTTGATTAAAATGAACGTCACCAGACTAATGCCGAGAATCGTCGGCAGCAGCATGCCCAGGCGTTTAAAGATATAGCCGATCATCGGGTTCCCCCAGGGTTCGCCAGCCAGAGTCGTCGTTCTTCGATTCCGTCGGCACCGATGGTAACGCCGAAAATTCCATTGCGCACCAGGTAGCGCTGGTACGGATGAAACGTAAAACTCATGGGCTGAAGCCAATCCAGCCGCTTTGCGATGCGCCGATGGAGAGCGGCGCGTTTGTCGGGGTCCTGCTCACGCAAGAGAGAATCAAACAGGGCGTCGATTTTCACGTCGCTGAATTGCCCGAAATTTCGACCGGTCTGGATACCGTCGGTATGAAACAGCTCTGCGGCGTTGAACGGCGGGGCGGTCGAAATGGACAACACCGAAGCGTCAAAACGGTGCTTTCGAAGGCGATCGGTATACACCGCCCAGCTGACCACGGTGAGGTTCATTTCAATTCCCGCTTTGCGAAGATCATGCGCAATCACAGTTACGGCACGGGTTTGGCTGACATCGGTATCGGGCAGCAGCAGGGTGAACGAAAAGGGCACACCGTTTCGTTCCAGAATACCGTCGCCGTCGCGATCTTTCCAACCCGCCGCTTTGAGCAGGGCGCGGGCCTCTTTGGGCGAAAAACGGCTGTGGTGATTCGGCACCGTAATATCTGACCAGGGGGAATGAATGGGCTTTGCCAGACAGCTCATGATGGAACAGGCGATGGCATCTCGGTCAATCAGTTTCGAAACCGCCTGTCGGGTTCTCGCATCTGAAAAATAGGGGCCCCGGGTCTGAAACACCCAGGCATCGATTTTCTGCAGGGGAAAATCGAGCCGTTGGGCGTCTTTTGCCGTGGCTTCGTAGGCATCGGTCAAAATGTCGAGACTTCTGCCGTTAAACAACTCCACCGCCACCCGTCTCTCCGGAACAAATTTGTAGGTGACTTTTTCCAGCGGCACCACCCCCTTGCGCCACTGCATATTCCGTTTGATTTCAATGAACTGCCCCTTCTTCCAGCTCCCGAAAACAAACGGGCCGGTACCGATGGGCGCGCGCGCTGTTTCATTCGAAACGACAGTGGTGTTTTTGAAAATATGTTCCGGCAGAATCATGATTCGCGAAATATCCGTCACAAAATCCGGGCGCGGATTGTCGAGTTCAAACACCACTTTATACCGCTCATCGGCCGTGACATTGGCGATGTCCTCAAACTGCGACCGCACCACCGCGCCGCCCGCCGGGTCGAACAGCTGTGTAAAGGTGTATTCGACATCTTCGGCCGAGAACGGTTTCCCGTCATGCCATTCGGCATTCTGAACCAGAAAAAATGTGAACACCGTATGGTCGATATTGCTCTCCCAGTATTCAGCCAGCTCGGGAACCGGATCGCCTGTGGTGTCATCGAGTTTCACCAAGGCTTCCATAATGTCGTGGTCGACAATCTGCGTGACCGACGGATGCGCGGAATACATGGAAAGCAGTAGCCCGGGTTCGGATTCCACGCGAATCGACAATTCTCCGCCGGAACGGGGCTTGCGATTCGGATTCAATGCCGAAAGATTGGTAGATAGACTTGTTGCGCAGGTGCAGGGGGTGGTTCGCCGGGCACGGGCATGGGTATCGTCACCGCTGGTGAAACAACCAGGGCAGAAAATGATAATCATGAAAAAAAATACCCATATTCGCGCGCGCATGTGCTTTATATATAATATTTTAACTATAAAATCGAAAAAGCGGCGCCGATGAAACCACGGTGCGGCTATTGAAGCGCAGAGACCGAGGGACAACCGGTATGAATTCAACCATCTTCAGAGAACGACGAACCCGACTGCACCGCTCCATTGACGGCGCTATTTTTTTACCTGGGTTACATATTGCCCCCAGAAACTACGAAAAAAACGGGTATCCGTTTCGGCAGGATTCTCATTTTCTGTACTTTGTCGGGCTGAGCTATCCGGGTCTGGCGACGCTGATACGCCCGGACGGAACATCGTGTCTGTACGGCACCCCGCAAACCGACAATGACATCGTCTGGGAAGGAAAACGCCCCACGCTGGACGCCCTGGCCTGGGCCGGCGGTCTCGATGATGTACGCACCATGGACCAGCTGGAATCCGATATTCGGGATCTTGCATCGACCGGGGAGACCGCTCATTATCTGCCCCCGTATCGCCACGACATTCTGGCGTGGGAAAGCGCATTATTTCAATGTTCCGTCAAGCAGATACAGTCCGGTTTCAGCACGAAGCTGGCGGAAGCGGTGGTGCAGCAGCGCATTCAAAAATCCGATGAGGAAGTGGCACAGATTGAAAAAGCCATTGCAGTATCGAAACAAATGTACGACCGAGCATTCGCTGCGGTGGCACCGGGAAGATTTGAATATGAAATCATGGGAGCCATGGTGGGGGTGGCGGAATCCAACCAGGCGAGCAACGCGTTTCTCCCGATTGTCACCCGACACGGCGAGGTGCTGCACAATAATCGATATGACCATATGCTGAAGGACGGAGATCTGGTGCTCATCGACACGGGGGTGGAATTGCCGCCCTACTACTACGGCTCGGACATCACCCGAACCGTTCCGGCCAACGGCAGGTTTTCGCCCCGGCAGCAAGAAGTCTATGATATTGTTCTAGATGCCCAGCTGCGTGCCATCGAAACCGCCACGCCGGAGCGGTCAAACAAAGAAGTGCATCTGGCCGCAGCCCACGCCATTGTGAACGGCCTCAAAGCGATGAACCTGATGAAAGGCGACACCGAGGAGGCGGTCCAGGCGGGAGCGCATACGTTGCTGTTCCCCCACGGCATCGGTCACATGCTCGGTCTGGATTCCCACGATATGGAAGATCTGGGCGATTTTGTCGCCTACCCCAACGGCAAAAAGCCCGCGCCAGCGCCCGGCCTGCAAAACTTGCGTCTGGGCCGAAAACTGGAGCCCGGATTCGTGGTGACCGTTGAACCGGGGATATACTTCATTCCGGAACTGATCGATCGCTGGCGCGCGGACAGAAAACACGAAGCGTTTATCAATTTCGAAGAAGTCAATAAATTCAGGACGTTCGGCGGTATTCGAATCGAAGACGACATTGTGATCACCGATACGGGCAGCCGGGTGTTGGGCCCCCCCATCGCCAAATCCGCAGCCGAGATTCAGCAGCAAATGGCCGGGTAATCCCGCGCCGAAAAAAAACACCTGTTTCGTTTTTTTGTATTGACAGCGCAGCGTTCTTCCCTAAACTACCCTTCGCTTGATAAGCGTTCCTGCTTAGCTCAGTCGGTAGAGCGGGTGGCTGTTAACCACTAGGTCGGCGGTTCAAGTCCGTCAGCAGGAGCCAAT
>JAFGXQ010000160.1 GCA_016936575.1 Deltaproteobacteria bacterium | reverse complement strand
CGATCGCGATAAGAATAGTACGGCTGCTTATTTTTGTTGTTCAGGCTGAATTCGTCTGTAGACAAAGCGACAATCAGGTATTCACCGAGATCTTTACATCTCCGCAGCAGGTTGATGTGGCCGGGATGAAGCATATCGAAAGTGCCGTAAGTTAAAACGCGTTTCATTATAAATTCCCTTTAACGTTTCCTAATCGAAATTAATATCAACTAAACAATAGGCGATAGTTCGCAACCAATCAAATTTACAGTCTTTTTTTACGCCTTGTTGTCTGTAACCAGCCCGATTACGCGTCGCACTGTATATAGTCTTGCGCGCATATTCAACAAGAAAGACATATATTTGTTGCTCAAAATTCACAATTTTTACGAAAAACAGATGCAATTTTGCAATCATAAGTCAAAAATGACCATTTCGAATGGTTTTATAGGTCCATTTTTCCACCGAAGAAAAACCAACCCAATTTGCATTGGGTAACTATGGATTTGTAGTGGTTTCTGTATCTGTTGACGACGAATCGGTGTCTACTGACGTATCGGTGTCGGGTTGTGCAGTTTCTGTATCGAGGTGTTCAACCTCGAACTGGGCGAGGAACTCCTCCTCGGTGGGCAATATAAGTGACGTGGGGATAACCGGCTGAGAAGGCACAAACTCTTCGAGAACCTCGCCGAGCTTGATCAACGCCGACTGTGCGGCGATTTCGGCGTCGGTGTCATACATCAATTCGTTCGGGAGCTCTCCTACTGTGGAGTACAGCATGGGCATAGATTCGGCAACCTCTTCGCCTCCAGGCGTGTAGTAGTACACATCGAAAACGGCGCAATCCAATGCAGACTCAGCGTCATCGTATACATCGTTATCATCCTGCTCCAACCATGCGGAGGTGTAGGGCCATGTATCGAGAAGCGCCACCTTCATTTGCTGGGTGGTGTCCAGTGGACTCAGATAACGCAACGGCCACTGCTGCTCCGCATAGAATGTTTGTCCGAACACTGTCGTAGCCACCGGCCACACGGAATGAGGTCGATACACGTGAATATTGCAACTTGTTTCACCTTCGATGGAGCAATCGACAGCATCAGACATACTGTACTCGTAAACCACGTCTCCCGGGCGCCACGGCGCTCCCGCGTCACTCTGTTGCTTCCAGATTACCCGTAGTACCGATTCTTCCTGCGTCATCGAAGTCCATGCCTCCTGGTCAGGGGGCAACAACGAATAGGCATGCGTAGACACCGATGACAGAAAATCGTACTCATACCGATAATAAATTGCCTCCGGCGGGCTGTCGGGGCTCATTGAAACATAGTTGATCGCTTCGGTATCAGGCTGGAACCAGCTGAACTTGGACAGTTCCGTCACATCATCAAACTTTTTACTGTATGCCCGAGAAATCAGGTTCCCTTCCCCGTTGTACAATTCCCGGAAGTAATACTGATAATTCACAAAATTTCCGCCGTCGTCCCACATGTCGAACGGTATGGTGGAGGCCACCACACCGCCGCCGTTGCTGTTTCCGACCGCGGCAATCTGACTGGTTAACGCAGGTTCACCGGTGGCTGGGTCAATCGTACCGGTGGCCTTATATACAACGGTTTCTTCTATCAGTTCATCTAACGCCGAAGCGGTGTCGACATTCCCCTCGGTTGCGGTATCGACATCCGGTTCGCTGCTTGTATCTGTTTCACTGTCGGTTTCTGTCGCCGTGTCAATTTCCGTTTCTGTTTCTGTTTCAGTGTCGATATTGGATTGAGCCATCGGTTGCTTCATTGCAACGGTAACAAACGAAATATTCGCACCTGAACTCATATTGTAATCGACGGTTTTGAAAAACATGGTCGTTTCATTGGTTGCTTCATCAAATGTCACATATCGGACCGACTGGTTTTCCTGAATGCCATCCCACTGTGTGCGAAACGCCGCAACCTGATATCGGTTGCGAGTCGAATCTGTTTCACTGGGCGTGATCTCAACGTGCCAATATGGAAAATCTGCAAAAAATTCATCGGACAAATGCCACAGCACCGTAATGCCGTCTCCGCCGGACCACCAGCGAAGGCGTCCTAAATCCACTCCCTCATGCGGTGAATTCAGATCGTACAAATGGGGGTTCATCACCTGTCCGTCATCGGGGCCCCCTTCATATGTTACATCCGTCTGCACACCCAATTCCACAACGGTATCTTCAGGCACATCGTTTGCCTGCGTATACTGCTCCAAATAGGTCAGCAACCCGCGAATTAAATATATGTCACTTGTGAACACTCGGTCTTCCTGCAGTTGATAAAACCCTTCGGACTGCACTTCATTCAGTTCATCCGGGGTTATCGCCTTGCTTTGCGGCGCCTTTTTGGTCAAACTCGACGGCAGCGGCATGCGAAAAGACGGCATGTTTTCCAATCGCAACAAATCGGGATTCCCCTGCGAAGAAGTCGCCGTGTCCGAATCATCGCCAAGGTTGGACTCCGAGTCGTCTGTCCCCGTTTGCGGCGCAGTACTCGAATCGGAATCTCCGGGTTCCGCGTTATCATCATTGGTTTTATCGGAGCAGGAAATCAGTCCCATCGAAACCAGAACCGATACCAAGCAACCGGCAATCCAAACATTTCGGCCTACAGAAAATCTGCTGTTCATTATTCATCCTTTCGTTTGGTTCGTTAGAAGAACCCCCGAAAAAGGAATCGGTTCAAAAACTACAGACTTTAGGAAAAATAGAAATGGACGGGAATCGGGCCGGGGCCTACAGTGGGTTACCTTCGTCGTCAACCAGCTCGCCTTCTTCAAGAACGAACTCCACGTCTCCCTGTTTCAACCGAAAATCCACACGACGGTTCTTGGCATTCGCCAACTCGCCGCTTCCGGCCTCCATCGGTTTTTCCTCTCCGAAAGATGCAATTTGCAGACGTGCCGGGTCAACTCCTAAATTTTCCAGATAACTTACAACCGTCTGTGCGCGTCTTTCCGCCAACGACATGTTGTACTCATTGGTTCCCCGTTCATCGGTATGACCTTCCACCGCAAGCGTGATGTCGGTCATTTTTTTCAGTTGCACCGATGCTTCTTCAAGCGCGTCACGAGCCGCTTCGGTCAAAGTGGATGTATCTAACGGAAAGTGAACCCGATGCAACACCAGCAACAATTCTCTCATCTCTCCGGTTGCCGTCTGCACATTGCTGCTCTCGACGGATGCGCCTTCTCCACCTTTTCCGTCGCTTTCATATCCGGCGCCATTCGCGGCATCATCTGCCGTTGCCGTTTGTGGTTGATCCTTTTTACATCCGATAACAGCGAATACTGTGCACAATGCGACTAAAATCATTTTCTTCATCTGTTTGCCTCCCTCAGATTGAAATATGCTCATTTACTCTTTTTCTGGGCATACTAATGCTTTCTCGCGTCATTTCAAGGCCTAGTGTACACCTTTTATTCCCACCGCCCAAAAAAAAGTTATTATTCCGTCTGCGGCGCAATAGTCACACGAATACTGTGTAAAAATGTACATTTATTGCGGAAATCAATATCTGAAATATTTTAAAAGAGAAGCTTTGAGGGGGCTGCCAGACGGATGAGAAATTTGCGAGAAGCGCCTATTCGGCGTTGCGGATTTCTACATTCTCGGTTTTTTCCATTCGAAGAATTTCAAATTCCACCCGGCGGTTCTTCTCGAAGTCTTCTTCTGTCTCCTCGGGCGAAACGAGCGGCTCGGTTTCTCCTTTGCCCACAGACTGAACCCGAGCGGGATCAATTCCGTGATCAATCAGATACTGACGAACCGCTTTGGCGCGACCGGCGGACAGTTTCTTGTTGTACCTGGCCTTACCACGTGTATCGGTATGACCTTCCACTTCGATCAACTGAATTTCCGGGTAATTCTTCAATACGTCAACCACGTCATCCAGCACCTCATAGCTCTTCTTCATGATGGTGGTTTTATTGTAGTGGAAATAAATCTTATCGAGAATGATAATCTTCTTGCCTTCCACTTTCGCTTTCGAATCGGGACAACCATCTTCATCGTCTTTGCCGTTCACCGTCTCCGGCTCATTGGGGCATTGATCGTCAGTATCCCAGATACGATCCTGGTCATTGTCCAGATCGGGGCATCCGTCTTCGTCTTCGAACCCATCTTTGTCTTCCGGATCAATTGGGCATTCGTCTACCGTATCCAACAATCCGTCCATGTCATTGTCGGGTTCCATACAGCCGTCTTCATCTTCGAATTTGTCAATATCCTCCGGGTCAATCGGACACTTATCGTTCACATCCAACACGCCGTCCTGGTCATTGTCGGGATCCGGGCAACCATCCTCGTCTTCAAATTCATCTTTATCTTCCGGCTCCATCGGGCACTGATCATCGTTGTCGAGCAAGCCGTCGCCATCAGAATCTTTGGGCGCTTCCGGTTCAGGCAGCGGTGGTGGCGGTTCCTTTTTCTTGCTGGTGAATACCACGCCGCCCAATACCCGGAAATCCGGTGCCGCATACCCCTGGGTAACGCCCATGCCGCCGCCCAGATTCAGATGAATCCAATCCGCCGGAAACACGCGGAGCCCCCCGATCACTTCGGTGGGTGTCTCCTCGATTTCAGCAAAAGGGCTGCGCACCCTGGTCGATGTGGAAACCTCCGCAATGGCAGAAAATTTCTTGGGAACAAACCATACCCAGGTACCGAACCGCAGCAACAACTCATCAGACAGCCGCAGATTGGCCAACTGATCGTTTTTCACAAACCGATACCCGGCATTTAACGCGAAACCGGCACGCTTCCAGCTGAAATCCCAGGCCAGTTGAGGAACAAATGTCACACCGGCAGAACCGGAAAAACTGTCGATGAGCTGGCCGGTCGGGAATGTGACCACCGGCGCAAATGCCAACGACATCACGCCGTTCTTTGATTGCAGAAAACGCGCTTTGATGTGCAGTCGAATATCACCGACGCTGAATGTACTCGGTTCATCGCCTCCCGCGTACCCTTCCCCGTCCTGATACACGTGCATCGGCGCCGCCAGGCCCACGTCAAGCCATTTGAACAGACTGACCGAAAGCAGCAGATCCGCAGACACCTGATGGGCGACCACGCGCCGCACCACCGTATCATCGCTCGATCGCAGCACCAGCGGATCGTTCTGATAATTTACGTACAATCCGGCGTCCCAGCGATAATCGTTGTCGCGAAGCGTATTACCTTTCTGAACGTTGTACAGGTCATTCATGAACGGCGATGGTGTAAACGACTGACTGTTCACGGTTGCATCCTGCGCGCCGGCAGTGGTGGCCACCAGCCCCATCGCCAACACCATCAGCAGTGCGGCCATTTTTCGACGCAGTAAAATTGCGATAATGGCCAATGCCATCAGGAATATCGCTTTGGTGCCGTTGGAATCGGTCGGTCCCGCGCCCACGGTGGAGCAGCTGCATGATGTACTGCCGCTATAATGGAATTCCTCATTCTGACAGGCATCGCCCATGTTGTTGCCGTCCAGATCTTCCTGGTCCGCGTTGGCGTACGAAGGACAATTGTCTGTCGCATTCACCACGCCGTCCCCATCCATATCATCGTCACATCTGTCGCCGATGCCGTCCCGATCAATGTCGGTCTGTCCCGGATTTGACGCTG
>JAFGXQ010000159.1 GCA_016936575.1 Deltaproteobacteria bacterium | reverse complement strand
GATCTACAATCTCCACTGGTGATTAAAGACGCCGGGTTCGAAACCCCCGAATCCGTTTTTTACGATGGTGAACATGACGTGTATCTGGTGAGCAACATCAAGGGAAGTCCGTCGTCCAAAGACGGCAACGGGTTTGTCTCGCGGCTGCAACCGGATGGAACTGTGATTGCGCTTCACTGGATTTCCGGCACTGCTGCCGATGTGACATTGAATGCGCCCAAGGGAATGGCGGTTTCGAAGGGTGTGCTGTACGTAACGGACATTGACACCGTACGCATGTTCGACCTGCAGAGCGGGAAGCCGAAGGGCGCTGTCGATTTTGACAATGTTTCATTTCTCAATGACCTGTCTGTAGACACCGATGGTAACCTGTATGTCTCCGACACGGGATTCACCCTCACCGACAGCGGCATGACCCCCACCCACACCGACGCCATCTGGCGCATTTGCGACGGAAAAGCGGAAAAACTCGTTGCCGACCCCCAACTGCACCGGCCCAACGGATTGCTCGCAGATCGTTCCGGCGTATGGGTGGTGACCAACGGCGGCGCTGAATTGTACCACATTGACGCCCAGGGCAAGCGCGCGGCCTCGGTCACGCTTCCCGCGGGAGGGCTGGACGGCATCATCCGCACCGAATCCGATGAATTGCTGATTTCAAGCTGGGAAGCGAAAACGGTATTTCGCGGTGATGAATCCGGCCCCTTCACCCCGTTTATCACCAACGTGCCTTCTCCGGCGGACATCGGGTACGACACCAAACGAAACCGCCTGCTCATTCCGATTTTCCAGAAAAACGAAATACAGATTCACCCGTTGTGAAAAACCGACTGTCCACACCCGGACAGCGACAGAATAGCAACTTTCAAATGAATTGAAAAACCCTGAAGCGGCGACCGGTTCGGATTTTGAATGATTGTAATTGTGCGCAGCAATTGCGGCGTTCAACAAGGCGGACGACGAAGGCAGTGTGACCACTGTCGAGGAGAATAACGCCGCGGAAGGACGTGAGGGCAAGCAGAAAACGATCAGTCGAAATCCGAATCGGTCTCAAGATGTGTCTGCAGGTGGGTAAGAATGTCGTCGGCGACAGCCTGGGGTTGTTCATCAACGATGAAGTGTCCGCCGCTCGGTTGCGCCAGACGATAGAATCCGGTCATCAGCGGTGCGATACTGGCAACCGAGTTTCCCCCAAGGTCAGTACTGCCGAAAATGAGCAGGGTGGGCACATTCACGGACCAGTTTTCAAAATCGTTGAGAACACTTTGATGGCCGTTCGACGCCCGGTACCAGTTGAGCGCCGCTGTCATTGCGCCCGGCTGGGTCATATGTTCGATTGTGGCTTCTCTCTGGTCGACCGGTTTTGCGCTCCATATATCTCTCATTCGCTGTGCTGACCAGTACTCTTCACCGACGACCGGGGTCATCCAAGTATTGAGCATGTCCAGATACCACGCCATTCCGGCGTCCTCGTAGACTGCTTCCGCCCAGACTCGGTAATGGGGAATGGAAATGGCAGTATACGAGGCGATTCGCGACGGATTCTGTTCCAGCATCAACCAACCGATGTTTGCGCCCCAATCATGCGCCACCAGGTGAAACTGTTCGCCGAGTTCGTCACCGAAAGCAAATGCATCTGCGATGAGTTCAGCGTACTCATATGCAGATTCTTCTGTGGGCCGGGCGTTGGGGCTGTATCCCCGCTGGTCCGGCGCGATACAATGAAAACCGTTTTCTGCCAATACCGGCAACAGGTCGGTCCACATGAGCGATGTATCGGGAAAGCCGTGCAACAGCAGAACCGGCTCTCCGTCAGCCGGACCAATCTCCAACGCATCGAACGAGAATCCATTCGCGTTAATCACGATAGATTTCACGGTGGTTGCGTCGGTGTTCGAATCGGAGTCCGCGTCGGAATCGGCGTCTGTGTCAGAATCAGCGTCAGAATCGGTATCAACGTCCGTATCGGTTATGGCGGGCTCTTCGCTTTCGCTGTCGTCATTTGTTTCACCGCCGCATCCGAACGCCGATGACAATGCCAACAACAGCACAAAAATAACGGTTCGTATACTTATCATGGTGGGCCCCTTCTTTTTTCTGGCCTCAATTCACATACACAAAATGTTCAATCTCATTAGTGCTCAAACAAGCAAACCGCAGGGGGATGATTTTGTTGTGACGTGGTTCTTCGTGCGGGTTATCGGAATTCGTATTCCTTGAGGATTTCGACGAGAGTGCCGTCGTTGGGCGGAACGGAAATCGCCTTGATGACGCGAATCACGCATGCGGGCAGGTCCCCCGACACATTGCCGCCGGTCACCGTTACATCTACCGAGCTTCCCGCCATACCCACCTTCAATTCCAGAACACCGGCCAGCTCCGGCGTTTTCGCCCGGGCCAAATCATAGCAGGTCGCCACCTTCCCTCGCCGCGCTTCCAGCAGCCGGTTGACAGCACTCGGTGTAAGCGGAGAGAGGTTCGCATCAGCGGTTTGCGAGCGGCCTTCAGCGGGCTCATCCGGCGATGAAACCGGAGTCGACGCTGCGTCGTCGTCACCCGGATGTACCGGTTCGTCCGGTGGTTGAGAGGAAGGATTGTTTTCCGAGGCAGTCGTGGAGGAGGCGTCTGGCTCAGCGGTCGTCTCCGGTGTCAGCGTATCAAGGTGTCCCGGCGTATTCTCGGTTGTGGATTCCGGCAATGCGTTTTCCGCAGGAGCATCAACCACCCCGGCTCCGAGGTTGACATGGACGTCGTCGGCGTCCTCCTCGGACATCGCCGAAGAGGAACCGGATGTTTCTATTCCGGTTGGTTGGGGCGTTGCCGATTCGCCCACAGGGGGTGGGGGCGCTGGCTGTTGGGACGGTACCGCCGTACCTCCATCCGCAAGTCTATCCGGCGTGGATTCCGAAGTCGGAATCACTCCGGTGGCAAATAAGCCGACGCCAATACCCACGACGACAATTGCGATCAACAAGTACAGTTTCATTCTGCGGCTGTGTTGTTCCTGTGACCGCGGTGTCGATGGTTTTGCGGGCGCAGATGGCCGTTCGGCCGTGTTCTGTGCTTCCTGGGGTAACCTGTCCGGAATCGTTTCAACGTCGGATTCGCCCATGCCGGCAAACACGGTGGCGGCGGTTTCATCCGAAAAATCAACCGTTACGCCCAAATCTCCGGTGGCAAAGCACTCTTCAGGCATATCGGCAGTCAACGCAGTGAGTGCCTCGTGTCTCTCGGCAAATGCATCGAGGGACGCGAGGGCATCGAGCAGTTCCATACACGTCGCGTATCGCTTGTCAGGGTCTTTTTCCAGCAGCCGCATGACAATGGCTTCTGCGTCCAACGGCAGCTCGGGACTGATTTCGGTGGGCTTTTTCGCAGATTCCGTGAGAATGGTGACAATCAGATCATTGTAACTTTCCCCGACAAACGGAAGGCTGCCGCAAAGCATGGAATAGAGCACAACCCCCATGGAGTATATGTCGGTCCGATGATCGAACGCGCCTTTTCCACGTGCCTGTTCCGGCGACATATAGGAGGGAGTGCCCAGCAGTGCGCCGGTTCGGGTGAGTTGTGTCTGTTCTGTCTGAAGGAATTTCGAAATACCGAAATCAATCACTTTGACAACCGGCGGTCCGTTTTCCTGTCGCATCAAAAAAATATTTTCGGGTTTGAGGTCCCGGTGCACAATTCCATGCTCGTGGGCCGCAGAAAGCGCCCGAAGTGCAGGTTCCATAATACCGCAGGCTGCGGCCAGAGACACGGGGCCTCTGCGTTTCAGCAGGCTGGCCAGATTCTCCCCTGACAGATACTCCATTACCAGGTATGGTTCCCCCCACTCCGCGACTCCAACGTCGTATACATCGATGATATTCGGATGGGAAATACCGGACGCCGCCTGAGCCTCCCGATAGAATCGGGTAACCACATCTTTCATTCCCGTGAGTTCCCCATGCAGAAATTTCACAGCGACACGTCGCCCCAGCTTCACATGGCGCCCCAGATATACGGCGCCCATTCCACCCTCGTCAAGGAGAGAGAGAATCTCATACCTGTCGTCCAGCACTTTTCCAGAATGTCGATTTCTCATCATAGTTGGAGAGAATAAGGTATTCGTCCTTTTCTTTAAAGAGCCTCTTTTGCTACCGGCCATATTCTTACCAGAACGGGTACGAAAGAAAAGAAACGAATCAAGATTTGCACTGCGTGATTGAGAGAAAAGGGGTTGGATACCTTTCGAAATAATTCAAATATTCAGCCGTATATGGTTTACTAAAGGCGTGGCACGAACAATTCGTTTGAAACCGCTGACCCGGGATGTGAACATGAAAAAAATATCAATTCTGTATGAAAGCGCCGAGGGACACACGCTGCACGTGGCGGAGCGCATATCGAACACGCTCGCCGGCGCCGATTGTGAGACCACCGTCTGTCGTTCCAAGCACGCGACCGCGGAGATGCTGACTGATGTGGACGGTATATTGCTCGGCGGTTCCATTCATATGGGGCGGCACCACGGCAAGCTGCTGAAGTTTGTTGAACATAATCGTGAATCACTGAACCACACACCCACCGCGCTTTTTTTGGTATGCCTCACTGCCAAAGACCATTCCCCGGAAGCCCAGGCGTTGGTGAACGGATTTTTCAAAGACTTCGAAACCCGCACCGGGTTCACCCCGTCTCACACGGTTGCCGTTGCCGGCGCACTCAAATACACCCGATATAATTTTTTCAAGCGTTCCATCATGAAATCCATTTCAGAGAAAGAGGGCGGCGACATCGATACGTCAAAAGATTATATCTACACAGACTGGGACGCCGTAGACGCCTTCGCCACCACATTTTTGCAGCGACTGGTCTGATGCTGGCGGGTAACGATTTTGTATTTTCCTATTCAAATTGGCCGGAAGATTCAGCGATTTGACCGGCAGTGAAAGCAGAAAATGTATCTTCAATGGTCTGGCCGTCGATAGCCGTAACTTTGATGGTGAATTCACCTTGGCCGAAGCCGTCATCACATGTGTAACTGCCGTCTACCTCGCGGGTGAGCGTGTACCAATCGGTATGTGTGTCGCTCAGCACTTCCACTTTCTCAATCGGGATACGCGAATTTCTCACCCACACCGCGGTCCACCATGGATTGGCGCCGGCGCTGTATTGATACTGGATTTTCCCGGTATCCTGGCATTTCACCAACTGCCATGTCATAACGCGGGGCCACTCGCCTGCATTGAGTTCATCGTAGACCGTTTCGCTCACATCAATACTGTTCATCGTGTTAGTCGCTGAACCCACCACTCGCGCAATCAATGAATTCCCTTGACCGGTGCTGATGAAAATGCAGGTGTCGCACAGTTCGCCATTGAGGTTAAGCGTTGTAGAAACCTTGGCCAGGTAGTTTCCCTCCAGAGCCTGTATCTCAACAGGATATGGGCGGCAACCGTTGACCCAAACGGTTTCATCCCAATCAACAGGTCCCAAATGATATTCTCCACCGGTAAACGGTTCACCGTATGTCACTAAATCGGTATCGGAGTCGGTATCGGAATCAGTGTCGG
>JAFGXQ010000158.1 GCA_016936575.1 Deltaproteobacteria bacterium | reverse complement strand
GGACAATTTTGGTACAGAATCGGTGCCAAATACATTTTGGATTCTCCACATGGACTACTTAAGGCAATATCGGTGCCAGTGTCTTTGTTATTTTGTGAAATGATTTAGAATTAAGATATTCGACACTTACAGTTTGCAGCGCTTCCTTTTTGATTTTTACACAATTACAACGATGACTCAAAATGTGCCAATTGCATTTATTTCACCCGGGAGCGGTTGATTTCGAATCTGCTGGCCACCAATCCGATGTTTTCGCCCTTTGATGAATCGAATAAAAAAGAACTGCTGGCCCGTTTTGTGGGGCATGAAGTTCCCGACAAAACGATTTTTATCGAACAGGTCAAACCAGGGCACTGGCTGTATCTGATTCTGCAAGGGGGCGCTGAAGTGCTCACCTGGAACGGTGAGGAATACATACAGGTAGCCAAGTTCGGGCCCGGTAATATCGCAGGGGAGATCTCGTTGGTTCACGAAGAACCGGCCACCGCGACGGTGCGAACCATGGGCAAGACCATGCTGCTGTTTTTGGCCCGAGAACTTTTTGCCGCGTTGCTGGAGGCGGTCCCTGAGCTGCTGCAACATTTTGCCAAAATGGCCAATCAGCGCCTGGCCGACACTGAACACAAACTAGAAGCGGATCGCCTCTCCAAGGGAATGATGAACATCGAATGCGTTGACGACCTCGACGAAGCCGACCTGGCGGAACTCTCCGACGATGATTTGGTAATGGTGTGAGTCTGTTCTGCATAATCAGTTCGTCTGGGGGCGGGTGAGCCGGTCCAGAATGAGCGCATAGAAATGGTCGGTGCCGATGAAGGCCCAACCCAGGTGGGTTCCGCATCCGGTGCAGCATACGATTTGCCATTGATACCCCGAAAACCAGCTGAATTCAGATGACGGCACTCCCACCGTGTGAATGTTGGCGGCGTGCCCGAAACAGCCGATGCGAAAGATGACACCGCTTAGATTGGCGAACGTATGCTGATGTGCACCGTTCTGTTCGATTCGAGCGCGGTCGGATGCAATCGGCGTGTTGCAGCGTCTGCAGCGCAATGAACGATGGTCGGGCGAAAGTGTTTCTTCGGAATCGGATGCTGACGCCATGACGCGATGTTGCGCGTTTGTTTCTTTGAAACACTGAAATGCCATAACTGTATTGTATCGAATGAACCGGGCACATGCCAGAAAAACTCCGAGCGGGAAGGTTGCGCAGAACCATTTGAAATTATTCGTTTTCTGTATTGCCTCCCAATGACTTGACTGCTAGTCAAGCTGTGTCACATTTTCCGGAAGGCGGTGATTTCGCAACAGCGTGTGCCGAAACCTGAATGTAGTAAAAGCGATGACCGAAGATGTAAAAACAGTTGAAGCGCTGAAGCAGAAAATCGCCGAGCTGGAGCAGGCGCTGCAGGAAAAGCGTCATATTGAGGTTCAGCTGGAGCAAACCGAGGAAGCCCTGCATCGCAGTGAGCGCCGATTTCACTTTCTGGGAGATGCTGCCATTGACGCCATTTTTGTGGTGAGGGACGGATTCTGCCTGGATGCCAATCAGGCGGCGGCCAAGATGTTCGGATATGCGGACCCGGCGGATTTTTTGGGAATGGATGAACTCGATATTATCGCACCCCAGAGTCGGGCAGCGGTTACCCAATATATCTGCGATGCGGAGTCTGAACTTCCGTGTGAAGCCATCGGGCTTCGGCGGGACGGCTCTACTTTTCCGGTTGAAATAAAAAGCAGAGATATCAGCTACGACGATGGGGACAGTGTCAAAGTGAACGCGATGCGCGACATCTCATCTCGTCATGATATGGAGCATCGATTTGAGCTGGCCACGCAGATCACCAATGATTTGCTATACGAATGGGATGCGCAATCCGATACGGTCACGTGGTTTGGAAATATCGATTTGGTGTTGGGGCTGGGAGCCGGTGAACGGCCGGGAAATATCCGCGATTGGCGAACCTTTGTGCACCCGGAGGATTTTCCGCAGTTTGATTCTCTGGCAGCCCATCGCTATGCATCCACCGAGCAGACATCACAGGAATATCGCGTGCGCTGCCAGGACGGTTCGTGGCGCTACTGGACCGATCGCAGTGCGCCGGTGGTGATTGATGAGATGCGCGGGGTGCGATGGCTGGGTGTGTGCGCCGATATTACCGAATTGAAAGAGACGGAGCGCGAAAAGGTCAAGGTTGAAAAACAGCTTCAGCAGTCGCAGAAAATGGAAGCCATCGGCCGGCTCGCCGGAGGAATCGCCCATGATGTCAATAATGTGCTGGGCGTGATTCTGAATTCTGCAACCATGCTGAAGCTGGACGGGGTTATCGATGAGGATGCCGAAGAGGATTTGGAGAATATTGTGGAGGCCTGTAAGCGGGGGCGGGATTTAACCAAGAATCTGCTCGGTTTCGCACGAAAAGGGAAATACATCAAGCAGGACATCTCGGTGAACAAAGTGGTGCGCGATGCCATTAATCTGGTATCCCGAACGCTGCCGAAGAAAATTAAAATCGATATGGCGCTGCAGTCGTTGCTCGACCATGTGGAGGGGGACCCGGGTCAGTTGGAGCATGCGTTGATGAATCTGTTTATCAACGCGTCTGATGCGATGGACGACGGCGGAAAACTGATGATCACTACCTGTGGCGTGGGATTTCCGTCTGCACGGGAGCCCGCCGATTTGAAGCTGGAGCCGGGAAAATTTATTCGGCTGGATATTGAGGATACCGGTAAGGGGATGGATGAGGCGACGTTGCAAAAAGCGTTCGAGCCGTTCTTCACCACAAAGCCTGAAGGGAAGGGAACCGGGTTGGGGCTGTCGATGGTGTACGGAACCATTCGCAGTCATCGCGGTGATATTCATATTGAAAGCGCCCCGGGTCAGGGAACAAAAATATCTATTTATCTGCCGTCCCTCAATCGGCGCCGCACCACGCTTCCCGATGTGGCACCGTGGCCCAGCCTGGTTGCTGAGGATTCAAACATCCAGCTGCTGCTGATTGATGATGAACCCATGGTTCTTCGTTCCTCCAAACGGGTGCTGCAGAAGATGGGGTATTCGGTTTACACGGCGTCCGGAGGTCATGATGCGCTGCGTGTGTTTAAAACGCATCAGACCGAAATTTCATTGGTGATGCTCGATATGATCATGCCTGATATGGACGGTGCACAGGTTTTTTCGGTGCTGCGGCAGATTGACCCCGGTGTGAAAGTCCTGATTTGCTCCGGGTATGCCAAGGACCGAAAGGTGGAAACCCTGCTTGCGGAAGGCGCCCGCGCGTTTATCCAGAAACCGTTCGATTTGGAGCTGCTCAGCCATACCGTGAAAACCATTCTTGAATCAGACTAGTGCGTCCCTTTCTTGACCCTGGTACAGGTGCAAGTTAGCATGGCGCAATGAAGAAGTGGGTTCGTTGCATTGCCGTGTTGTTTGTGATTGCAGGGTGCAGTCTGGTTTCTGAAATCGGTTTTGCGGGCAGCCTTCAGATGTCGGTAAAACTCACCGGCGAAATTACACACGATCATCGATTGTCGGCGACAGCGGTATATGTGGTGACCAACGAAGGGGAGGCACCGGTGTCTTCGCTTACGTACCTGTTGTATCCGAATCAGTTTGCAACGCTGCCTGCGCAAATTCCCGAGTATGCGGTGCAATGGATATATCCGTCGGGGTTTTCCGCGGGAGAAATGCGTATTCGATCAGTGCATCAACGCATCGACCGACAGCATGAAATCGAGCTGACAATGACGACGATGCCCGGTGATGCCGCCGGTGAAAAAGATATGCTGGGGGTGGTTTCCCTCAAAACACCGCTCGAAACAGGTCAGTCCGTGGCATTGAAAATCTCATTTGAGGTGACCATTCCCAAACGACGGGGGCGATTCGGTTTCTTCGACGGTGTGACCACACTTGCCGGTGGTTGGTTGCCCAGGCTGCTGCCGCCGATGAAAACGCCTTTTTACCGGCCGGTTCCCATGACGTTCAATGGGGTATTGCGGATTCCCGAAGGATACGGGGGCTTTGCGCTGAATCGAATTTTCGAGGCATCGGATGAATCGCAGCAGATTGAGATGAGCGGCAGTGCCGTCTCGGAAGCCACCTTGGTGTTGATGGACAAAATGGAAGTGGTGAAACGAACCACTTCGCAGGGGAATGTGTTTTTTGTAACAAACACCTACACGGGGTTGGCGACGTTCGGGGAAGGGGATGCGACGACGAAACGGAACACCGCTCGTACGAAAAAGCGGCGCACCGGCACGCGTGCTGCGAATGTGGAACGTATCTTTCAGACCGTGGCCGATACCGGCGCAATGTGCTCAGAGTTTTCAAAGGCGTTGACGGACATGTATATTCTGGAAGTACCCGCTTGGGATCGTCTGGTTCAGGTGAGCGAATCGTCCATGCTGATTTCGGAAAGGGCGCTGCAGCTGGTGCCGCATCCCAAGGCACTGTTGTTTCATGAAGCGGATATCGCCAAGAACGCCGCCATGTTGTACCTGCGACCCCTGGTTGAAAAGGATGAAGAGGTCGCGCCGTTTGCAGCCGAGATTCTAGGATATCATTTTGCGCAGCGCTATTTGGCCCGGGCATCCAAACAGCGGGAAGAGCTCGCGCAGTTGCTGAAGGTGTTTTCGTTTAATCCGTATATCGACAATCTGTTATACGCCCCGCAGGTTCCGTTCAAATATCTGTATACGCGATCTATCGAAGAGGAAGACTGGTTTCGCGATGAACTGTGGCGGTGCGAAAATGTGTTGCCCCGCGGTAAGCGGATTGTTGCCAAAATGGTGGATTTGTTGGGGCAACAGGGAACACGCAAACTGTTCAACACGTATTTGAAATCGAACCGTTCCCTGGTGTCTACACTGGACGCTGTGCTGAAAGACGGTCCCCGTTTTCGCAAGCAGTGGTTCGGTGCGTATCCGCGAATATCATACGCAATTGTGAAAACGGAAAGCACGTCGACGCTAAATGGGTACATTCATGAGGCAGTGGTTGAGAAGTCCGGGGAAATGGTGGTGGAACCGGTGACAGTGCAATTTACAGACGCGGACGGCGCCGTCGGCAGAAAAGTGTGGAACGGAGAAGGCCGCAGCGCGACCCTGGAATGGGTTTCCAAGGCGCCGTTGAACGCCGTGCAGTTGGATCCGGAGTTTCGGCTGGTGGAAACCGCGCAGTCCCAGGGCCACCCGTTGCGGGACAATGCGGTGCCTCAGAAAATGCGACCGCCCTTGCTCACCCAGTTGCTGGTGTGGGGAGATTCGGTCACACTGGAGCCGTTTGTTTTGGCATCGTTCACATTCAAACGACAATATGATATTTCGAATTCATTTCACATCCAGGGGGCGTATACGCCGCGGTTGATTGGCGGGGCGTTCAATTATTATCGTCATTTCGGTTACAATCGGACGCTGAATTCCCGGGTGTGGTACGCGGGGCCGCAATTGGGCCTGTATACATATAAAGATGCCGCAGAAACGGAAAAAAATATACCCGAAGAAAACCGATACACCGCTACGATGGCATCGTTGTATATGACCGCCGGGATGGATGATCGGCAGTATGAATTCGACCCGGCGAGCGGAAAGTCGTTTCAGATCAGTCTCGGCTATGCTGCGGGACGCAGCGAGTACGATACATGGGTGCAACACGGCAAGGGAAGCGTACGATTGTTCAGAAATGTTTCATTGGCGGTTGGGCACACGTTGGCCCTGTATAGCGGGGTCGGCGCGGTGGTGGGCACGCCGCCGGCATCGAATCTGACCACATTGTCGCATCGGCAGATTTTACGTGGGTTCGACCTGGGCGAAACCTACGGCAAATTGGGCGTGTACGGTGTGGTGGAATACCGGCATACCCTCATTGGTGCTGCCAGTGTGGCATTTCCGCTTCGAACCCTGCTGCAGCGGGTGCAGGGGGTATTGTTCACAGGCGTGGGAAGCGCGTCTGAACCGCAGAACTATCATTCGATTTTTCATTCCAATCACAACTATGTTGAAGTCGGATACGGACTTCGTTTTCATTTGCTGGCGCTGGGGGTGGTGCCGTATTTGCTGGCGCTGGATTTCGCCGTTCCGGTTTACCCGACCACCCGTGAATACACCCAACCTGATTCAGCAGGCGTGCCGCAAACCTACCCCAGAGCCCCGTTCCGTTTCGTGTTCGGCATCACCCAAACCTATTGAG
>JAFGXQ010000157.1 GCA_016936575.1 Deltaproteobacteria bacterium | reverse complement strand
TTGAACGTTTCGATACTCATCCGTATATGGTCGCAGGGCAAATTGAACGGTTTTTATGATGATCTACCATCCATGCGTCACTGTTTACTGTCAATCCGGCCACCTGATTTGACCATACGCGCTCCGTGGGAAATGCACCATACAGATGAAGAGCTGTTGGAATTCTCAAGGTATCGCCCGGAATTCAAGGACGCAATCGTTCCCCCTCCCAACCACATGCCATATGCCGAATATTTTGAAAAACTCCCATTGCTGTTGGCGGACTTCCACTTAAAAGAGGAATGGATGCTTGTCTCGATGCATTGGGCAATTATGAACTGGCTCTATCCGGAAATAGCACCGTTGCTTCCTGGAGCAGTGGTAAGAACAGATCCAAATAAGAAACACGAACCCCCAAGAGATTTCACCCTGTCGATACCGGGGCTGGATCTTGTCAGAAAACCAGCAATTGGCTGTCTGAGTGTGGACATGGATTGGAATCATCAGGAGAGCGAAGTCCGGCTATTTTTCAACCGAGTCATTTCTGCGGCATTCTCCCATATCCATGAGGCGACTGAAAACGCCCAGTTCGCGAACATTGCACCGCTTGATGGAAAGCCGGACACCATCGACACAAACTTGAAGCACCTCGCGCTACGTGTCGTTAAGGAATGGAGCGCCTCAACTATTATCGAAAGAGACTTGAAACTTGCTCCCAGGGACAACAAAAACAAAGCCAGCGACATCTACAGCGCCACAAAGAAACTCTCCAAGGTGCTAGAAATCGCAATTCCCGACGCGGCTGTCACCATTTCAAAATCTCGATAAACCAATCCCGCGACATGTTCCCTTGTAGGGGAAAAAACCATCCGTGTTTTTGCCCGGTATCGCCCCCGACAACAATCGCCCATAGTCGAAAACAAGCAACGAACGAAATTCATTTTCAACGAAAGGATTCAACTATGGACAACAATCCCTTGAAACACTTCATCACCGTAGAGGAATACTGTGGCCGCTATCCCTGGCCTTCAGAGGCTGGCATGCGGTGGCTCATTTTCAACGCCAAACAAAAAGGCATCTCCAATTGTTTCATTCGCGTCAGTCGGCGTGTGCTCATCGATGAGCAAGCGTTTCTAAGATGGCTGGAAGAACATCGGGGCGTAGCGGCAACACCCTACAAACACCAGGCATAGTCTGTGTGAACCGTGAATCCAGAATTTAAACAGAAGCCCGGCACACTGAGCGACATCACGTCTATTTTGTCAGATAAGCGACTGACACACGGCGAACGCGTTCTCTACTGCTATTTCATTGTCAGGGCTGACAACAGGGGGATCGTCTGGGAATCACAAAAGGTATTGGCGAAGAAGACCGCCTCTTCTGACAAAGGCATTATCAAGATGACTAAAAAGATGTTGGGCACTGGTCATTTGCTTATCGGTGAATTTAAATGCGGAGCAATGCTGCCAAGTGGGAATCCCGCCAACAGCGATCGTTTGGCCTACTTCCTGGTTCCCAAGTATTTTACGCCGTTGAAAAAGGCTGGAAAGATTGCACGCGACTCGCGACTTTTTTTTGAACGAATCGCGCTGGGGGTGGAACATAGTTCCATGCCTGCTACTTCAATCGGGGTGGAACACCGTTCCATGGAACAGCCTTCCAGGCAGGGGGTGAATTCTGTTCCCAAAACGGTGGAACAACGTTCCGGCTCTTTACAAGATAGAACCATAAAAAATAAGAAAGAACCAAATGGGCAGGAAAAACCTGCCTTTCGAAAGGTAACAAATCGGGTTTCAGCGCTGGCGTCTCAACTCGAAAACGACGAAGCAATCGATCCGGAATTTTTGCGATTCGCCATCGCGGAATCGGTTGAAGACAAAATCGGAATTCCGGACGCCATGCAAAACTGCCTAATGGCGCTGGAAAGACGACACCTGTTATCGCGGTTGCCAAGCCGAAAAATCGATCACATTGCATGGACGACTCCAACTCCACTCAGCCAACTACTGGCCAGCCGCTGCCCAATAACAGGAAACTCGGAAGAACTGGACCAACTGGTATCACATGCACAAAACCACATGGTTCTTGACTTTGGCGACAAGGAATAAGTGAAAAATGCACATTGGTGAGTTGTTTTTGGGGTTTCTCATTTACATAAAATTTGCTGCGGCGTTTGCTGCTGGAATTCGCATCGGTTTTCTCGGTTTGCTGCGGTAAATCTAGGGGGTACAACAAGTGAAACGCAACGATTTCGAAAGTATGTGGGGCGATTGGCCCGATGATGGTTGCGTAAAAGTTCAGGTAACGCGAAAAGAACCGCGTCAGTACGCCGGGTATCTCGGAACAATGGAAATATACGACTACAGCGAGGCAAATGAACTCACAATTCTGAATCGATACGGTGGAGGCACCTATTACCTGCAATTTCGTAACGCACAGAGCCGCTACGATGGCCACAGAACGTTCGAGATAGCCGGGCCACCGAAGATACTACCCAATCCAAGAAAACAGCCACAATCGACCGCCAGAAGCGAATTGTCCCTGGAACAGACGATGCGCCTCTCCGCCCTGGAAAAGAGGATGGATTCATTGGAAAAGACAATGATGTTGCTCGTGATGAGAAAGTAACCAGCATTCCACGACAATCGACATTCTTCACTCATATGCTCCAGAAGTATTGTGTTTCTTCCTAAAAAAACAAAAACTTGCAACCATACATTTGTCTGGTATAATAATCCAAAGTGTTCGAAGGCTGCTTGTTTGCCGGTTGGCGATATATTTTAAAGTTTTCGATTACTTTTCACTGAAAATTCGTCTAGTATGTATACACTGTAAATGGGGATATAAAAATGGAAGGATTCAATTTGCAAACCAATTTAGCAGTAGATACCAGAACCGAGCGCGTTTCTTCTAAGAAGTACGCGGCTGCCGAATTCTTTGCGGGAGTCGGTTTGGTTCGACTTGGATTGGAACAAGCCGATATTGATGTTGTTTTTGCAACAGACATCGACAATACCAAATTCAAGTCCTATGCCGCTAATTTTGGTTCTGAAGACTTTCATCTTGCCGACGTTCGCAATATTTCAGGGGCAGACATCCCTAATATTCAAGTTGCCACCGCTTCCTTCCCATGCACGGATCTTTCGTTGGCTGGGAAAAGGGCTGGTTTAAAAGGCGAGCATTCCGGTATGTTCTGGGAATTTGCCAGGGTTATCGATGAAATGGGGAGCCGCAAGCCCTCAACGCTACTACTGGAAAATGTTCCAGGGTTCGCCAGCTCTCGCGAGGGTAAGGATCTTCATGATGCTATTGAGCGATTGAACGGGCTGGGCTACAGCTGTGATTTGTTAGTTGTTGATGCAAAGCATTTTGTTCCGCAAAGCAGACAGCGGCTTTTTATTGTCGCCTCTCAGGTCAAGCCTTCGTCAATTGGAGATTGGGAGCCTTCAAATGTTCGTCCCGCATGGATAAAAGAGTTTGTGAACAGATTCCCCCAATTGGATATGGCGCCAGCAAAGCTTTCCCCGCTGCAACAGGCCGATGTATCTTTTGATGATGTTGCAGAACGGCTTTCACACAATAACAAAGCATGGTGGAATGAAGAACGGTTGACCAAATTTGTAGAGAGCCTTTCACCACTGCATAAAACACGGCTTGAGCAAAAAATAAAAGCGTCCCAGTTGTCGTGGGCAACGGCCTATCGCCGCACCCGCAACGGAAACGCGATTTGGGAGATTCGACCCGACAATATTGCGGGATGTCTTAGAACGCCGCGCGGTGGTTCCAGCAAACAAGCGGTTGTTGAAGCTGGTCGCGGAAAGGTTCGCGTCCGTTGGATGACAGCTAAAGAATACGCCAGCTTGCAAGGCGCCCCCGATTTTAAACTTCACGCGGTTACTGAAACCCAAGCGAAATTCGCCATGGGAGACGCCGTCTGCGTACCAGCAATCAGCTGGATAATGCGCGAATACACTTCACTTGTAGAATTGGAGAAATAGCACTGTGTCCCCCGTAAAACTTGAACCGCCTATTGAAGTCAAACGAATTCGCGATGAGATAAAAGCACTAATGAGTTGCAAGGATTCGTCTGGTAAAAATGTCGGTTCAGCAAAGTGCGGCATTTACGCGTTTTTCGATTATGACGGCGAGCCTATTTACGTCGGCCAAACTTACGAAGGGCTGAGTTCACGAGTTGGCAGGCACCTCACGGGCCAAAGAAGCGATGCTGTCGCAAAACATGTCCTTGACCCCTTCGAAGTCTGCGATGTTGAAGTATGGCCGTTTTGGGGACTTGAGAAGCTTCCGATTGAGGAGCGCAAAGAGCGGTTGAATGCGGCTGAATTCACCGTGTTCCAATTATTGATAAAAAAATCGTATTTCGGGGCAATATTAAATGAAGGCAATGTTGTGGAGCTACCTAAAGTGAAGTTGCCTGAATCAACGCGACGCCGAATTATTCCAGATGATATTTACGAGAGGCGCAAACATTCCGATTTGAGGATTGCCCGGCGGGCAAATACGATTGCCAATCTTGCCCAGGTTATCAGTGAGCGGGAAGTGAATCAGGGATTGAGACAAGTTTTGCATACGCAAGCCCAGCGTCTGGAGCATCTTGCCAAGCAACGCCTCGACGAAACCAACGACGAATAGCCCTCTACCCCAAACAAGTTGACAGCCTCTCTTCTGTTTTTCAAACTGTCAAAAGATGGCGGACACTCTCACAAAAGAGCAACGCTCGCATACTATGCGCAGCGTCAAAGGAAAGAACACCAAACCGGAATTATTGGTGAGGTCCGTCTTGCACAGCCTTGGGTTTCGCTTTCGCCTCAATCGGAAAGATCTGCCAGGAAAACCCGACATTGTACTACCCAAATACAAAACGGTCATCTTTGTGCACGGCTGCTTCTGGCATCGTCACAAGGGCTGTAAACACGCGACAATGCCCGCAAGCAACCAAAACTATTGGAAACCCAAATTCGAGCGCACGATTGAACGAGACAGAGAGAATGAGCGCAGGCTACGGGCGCAAGGATGGTTGGTTTGTACGCTGTGGGAATGTGAAGTTCGAAAGGACGCGTTTCTCGCTGTCACCAATGGCCTTGTTGAAACAGGATTACTAGACGACGATGCCACGCTTCTGTGTGCAAATGCACTACGCAATGATACTTTGCGAATGAATAGTGCGAAAACACTTCTTCCTTGAATAAAGCTATTCTATCCAATTGGTGTTTGGCTCCGGCAATTCCCTTTTTTGCTTGTGGCAAAGTACGCAAAAGGAATATACTGGGCAACGACATAAACGATAGCGAGGTGGATTCTTACCATGTCTAAAAATAACAAAGTCATTTTAGAGCAACTTGTAAAACAGGAATTGGAAAATTATGGGGAATCCCTTTCTCACAACGACTTTTTCGAAATTTTTGCTGCAGATCAAATTCTGAAGGACTTCGAGATGAGCAGTGAAGAAATTGCCTCTGGCATAACTGGTGCAAGCCACGACGGAGGAATTGACTCGTTTTATTTGTTTGTAAATGGAGACTACATCAGAGAAGCCGAACAGGTAAAAGAAAAGTACAAAAAAAATGTAGATATTGAAGTAGCGATAATTCAGTCCAAATACCAAGATTCCTTCAGTGAAGACGCGATTCTTAAGATATCCAGAGTATGCAAGAGTCTTTTTGACTTCGAGTTCATTAGAGAAAATTTTGAAGGAAGATACAACGATGCTGTCCTTTCAAGGTAAATCCTCGCCGTACCCCGTCTATACAATTTCGTGAAAATTTGCAGACTAGAGATTTTTCAAGGAGGTGTCGTGATGACATTGGA
>JAFGXQ010000156.1 GCA_016936575.1 Deltaproteobacteria bacterium | reverse complement strand
GGGGGACTGGCACCTATGGGTCAAATTGGACGGCCTAATGGTGGCCGAAAAGACCTTTCGCGTGGTCCAGGACGACTGGTCCCTCCCGGTATAAATACTTTGTGAGGTAAAAACGCCACAGAAATGTCGCATCGATTGACACCAAATGCACAAAATGGAACCGATGCATACATCCTACAACAAAATCTGAATAAATAATATCAGTAGCGATGGCGGAGCTGCGACGTCTACTTATGCGCGCGGCGGAGTAAACAGCGCGACGAGGTCTTCAAGTTCCATATCAGCAATATTTCCGCAGCCGAGCAATTTCTCCAGATTTTTAATTCGCTCTTCGTTGTAGTCAACCACCTCAACGATCTGCAATTCCAGTTCCTGTTTCTGTTGTTCTGCTTTCCAGCGTTCTTTCAAGTCTTTCATGTTGATTCCCCTTTTCGCAAAAATCACACACTCTGTAACTATTGCAATAGACGTGCCGCAACCGAAAAAGTTCTTTCGTTTACTGAAAAACCAGCATCCATATGGCTTTAAAATTCTGACCGGGCGGCTTTATTTTGTTGCGGATAAAGCATTCATTTCAACCGTGAAAGAGTGTCCCACGCGCCTGAAATGGTGCCGTCTCACTTCTTCTGAAAAGGTTGAGGTATCTCACCGCACTGTTTTTTTGCCCAAATATGTTCCCATCCGCATCCGGCTACCCGCGCGTGTTTAAAACTATATGTAATCATTATGGATTTTCTGTATCTTAAAAAAACATGAAAGCGAATCACTTTCGAAACAGTATGATATTCAATGACGCCGCCCCCCACCAACCCTTTATAGCCACCGCTGCTGCCGAATCCACCTGTCCAACAACATACCAGGCAGTATATCCGCTTTCAAATGAAGCAGAAATGGCGGGAGAAGATGCTGATGCCAAAATAAAACGAATCAGTGGACCACCGATTCCACCGGATACGGCATGTCCCGACGTAGAAGGTTCTTCGGAATTGCCAGCCAAATAGCCAAAACCGCCCGTCATTCCAACATTAATCCATCCCAGCAAAGGTACTGATGCAAAACGGCGTCGTGCACCGAAAAGTAGAGATGCACCTAACAGAAATGTCGATATTGTACCGATAGTGCGGCTTGGGTTTCCTCCGGCTGCAGCGCCGCAAATCAACAGTTCAAAGGGGCCGCGTAACTGTAATCCTCCCCCCCATTCCCCCCCCCGCAGGTGAATCGCTGTTGACGGATACCACTGCCAGAGTGCACCAAACATAAAATAGGCACGACGACGACTATTCGCTGTTCGGGATTTCCTTTCAGCTGATTTCTCGCGGTCCTTATCTGCTGAATCAGCATTCTTCCTCGTATCTAATTGGGGATGAAGTAAACCACTGTCAGCTACGCTTTCATTTTTTTCGGGGCCATCCAGTTCCCAGGCAGAAAGTACCAATTCAGTGACCGCAATCGCAATTACTCGCTCACGTCCCTCCTCTCGTCGAGACGCCCACTGAATACGTCGTTGCGACTTGCGCCTATTCTCATTCCCCTCAACTGTCAATTCTACAGCATTATCTGTGCAATCAATTACAACCCTAATAGGCCGACCCAGTTGCCCACCACCAGTAGTAATACTTCGAATTTCCATTTGAAGAATACGTTCCACTTCAGGGGTGGAAATCGCTTCACAATCGCGTGGACTCAATATCACATTTTGTTGGCCACTATCTGCTCGACCCCAACTTGGTACCAGCAGAAACATTGAAACCAACACCAGCGATCTTCTCATCGGTTTAATTTTCATTCAGTAATGCCCGGACCGAAACCGCTCTCGTGCCGTTTGGATATTTCACCAAATATAATCTAGCTGATTTATTCATTTCAATCGAATTCCCTGCGCTGTGGTACGCGTCGATTTCCCGTGCCAGTGCCTCTTCCGCAATGGGGCTGCGATTCTCTGCTGCAATGTGAAAAGCCTGTGCTGCGGCGGACGGGTTTCCAATCTCGTCTACCAGTACCTTTCCCAATGTAAAAGCTGCAACGGAGCGACGGGAATCTGATGAAAAATTACGAATCACCCGATTTAAATACAAAACCGCCCGCTTTGGATGCCCGGTTAGTCGCATCACATCTGCCGCCAATAGCAAATCATCCACCTCATTATGGACACATGCGGGATTTGCATCAATCAGTGTCAGCGCCTTCGAATTTTCTCCCTGTTTGGCAGCATCACGCCAATCCGTCTGTCTCGAATTCCGTCCCCATGTTGTCGGCGACACATTTTTCCGGGCCTCTGATGAAACGATTTGTTCGCCTGTTGGGAAAGTACCGTCTGCTCCCTCTTTGAGCTCCGCAGTTCCCGATGGCCACGTCACGATCACTTTTCCTTCCTGCACTGAAACGCGTACCTGTTCTTCGGGCAATATTTCTGTTGTAAAAACGGTGCCGATGTCTTCGATACGGAGCGACCCAACACGCACAATTAGTTTTCGGGACAGCGAGTCGGTTGCAAAACGCAATCCACCTTGAACAATACGATACGTGGAAGATTCCAGTTCCTCTTCAACAAAAAACTGAGTTCCCGGAGTAAGCGGTACCACCGTTGGAGTTTCATTCACCTTTCCCTTGTCGCGTATTGATTGTTCAATACCGGCCAGGGCGGACTGCTCTGGAGAAATCACGTTCACCGGGCCGTTCAATTTAATTTCGGTCTGTTCCGGCTGAGACACATCTTCAACTTTCTGCGCAAATTGTATAACGCCCGCTGATAATGCAAATAACAACAATATCGCCATTGGAATCAGGACTCTGATGCGCTGACATCGGCGATTATACTTCTCCAATACACCGTGTTGTAATCGTCTCAACTCATCGTTCGAATAAGAACAAACCATTTTCTCTGAAAGCGCCGTCCAGTTGGGAGGTGTGTTTCTATTCATGAGTTACTCCTAATAACGTCTCCTGCGCCGCTCGAATTCTTCGTTTCGCAGTAGCCACTGAACAACCGCAGGCAAAGGCCACATCCGAAATTTGAGCACCTTCCAAATATCGCATACTCCAGGCTAATCGGACAGGCACCGGAAGTCTATCGAGCAATCGGTACAACAATGCCAGTTCCGAACGCTGCTCAGCGGTAACAACGGGAATCGACAGTTCCAACGACGAGGCATCAGCCAATCGAAGAAGTCTCATCATTTTGTTCCGATGGAGCCGTTTGCTCGCTTTTCTCACCGTAACTTTTACCAGCCACCGTCGAGCGTGTTCCATGCTTTGCAGTGTGTCAAGCTTACGGTAGCAGTCTAAAAAAACATCCTGAACCATATCGTCCACAATAGATTCATCTCCCAGCAATCGCAGCGCCACAGATGCAACATATGATGCGAACCGGTTGAATACGTCATTAAAAAACAATCTGCTTTCTGGTTCATCTGTTCTGACCGTATACAAATGAACCTTTGTTTTTGTGGAATATTGTTTTTCCATTCTCACCCCAATGCATCTTGATTGGGCCTCCGCTACATTAATTGGATAAAAAACAATAAAACGGCTCACACGGCGTGTGTTTTTTTTATCGTCGAACAAAATTTATGCGTTCGCAACGGCTAATTGCCTTTTTTCAAATTTCTTTAAATTTTTTGAGCCGAAATATCCATTTGCTGGCCAATAAGGTGGCATAGGGAGGTACTGAGATGAAATTATCTTCAGCGATTCAGCTTCTATGGTTTGCAGGAATTCTTTGGATGTATTCAATCGGATGCACATCAGGTGATGAAAATGACCCCACTACGTCTGATTCTGACAGCAGCGATACAGACACTGATACTGATTCTGATTCTGATTC
>JAFGXQ010000155.1 GCA_016936575.1 Deltaproteobacteria bacterium | reverse complement strand
CTAAAATACTAAATAATATTGATGATTTGAGGCTTAAATGGGTAAGTTCTGCATTAACACAGGAAGCGACAAAAAAATTAACGCTGCAGTCCAATAGGGACTTGGTGCGCTGGAACGACGCGCTGCAGCGTATTGCTTCTGTTTCGGCGGAACCGATGCACATCACCGATGGACAGCTGTGCGTCGGGAATGATACTCACCCCGTTGCGTCTCACGTGTGCGAATTTCTCGAGGCAGCTCTGAAACAATTGTGTCCCTGGCGTAAAGGACCGTTCTGGGTTCACGGTATCCATATTGATACCGAATGGCGCTCCGATTTGAAATGGGAGCGCGTGAAGCCACACATTTCCGAGCTCACCTATCGAACGGTTCTGGATGTCGGATGCGGCAACGGATATCACTGTTTCCGCATGGCATTGGACGGAGCCAAAACTGTTATCGGCGTGGATCCGTTCTTGTTGAGCAATATGCAATTCTGGGCAATGACAGCGTTGTCCGGGCAATCAAACGTGTGTGTATTGCCGCTTGGTGTGGATGATGTTCCGCAAACTGAATCTTTTGATACCGTTTTTTCCATGGGGTTGCTGTATCACCGTAAATCTCCCATTGACCACCTCTTTCAATTAAAGGGATTTCTTCGCCCGGGCGGCGAAATGGTGCTGGAAACGCTTGTTATTGAAGGAAAGGAGGGGGAAGTGCTGGTGCCTCGGGATCGATATGCGATGATGCGGAATGTCTGGTTCGTGCCGTCGATAGAATCGCTGCACGCCTGGATTTTAAGAGTTGGATTTCAGGATGTCCGGCTGGTTGATGTGACGCGAACTTCATATGAGGAACAGCGCAGCACGTCGTGGATGACGTTCGATTCACTGAAAGATTTTTTAGATCCTGACGATACAAGCCGAACCCGAGAAGGATATCCCGCTCCGCTACGGGCTGTGTTTATCGCCCAAAAACCAATGTAGCGACACAATTTTCGGCGTTCAGTCAAACGATGAATCTTTTTCGTAAGCTTTTTGCGGACGGCAACGCCACTTAGATGTGGCTTTTCGGGCAGATGCCTCATATAGGTATAACTTACGTCGACCTGGGTAAAAATTTTTAATGAATTTGAATGAGGGAAGAATGAAATTGGCAACCATTTTCGGAGTCGCGATCATCCTGGGGGTATTCGGGTGCGCGACCAGCGATACACAAAAGGCAGATAAGACAGATTCTGACGTAGAAATGCTGACTCCCGACACAGATATGGGAACTGACGATGATTCGCCGTTGCCGCCGATTCGCATCGAGGCCGAGTGTGCGTTTGATTCCGCGGCCGGTGACTGCGGCGGCGCGTATTCAGGCATGAACAGCGGAGATGCGGCTGCTACTCAGTTGACTTATGAGGATACAACTGTGACGGGATTTCCCGACGGAGAATGGATCGCGTTTCCAGCGTTATCGCTGAGTGGATACAACCATCTTCGGGTTCGTGTAAAAGGACAAGAGGGAGCCGGTCTTTCACTGCGGCTGGATGCCCCCGATGGTCAACTGCTTGCGATGTATACGCTTTCAGAAGAAGCGGAACAGGAATGGCAGGAGTTGACATTTCGTTTGTATCGAACCGCGTTTGATGCATCGAGAGCGTACACTTTGTATTTGGTCGGAGTAGACAACGATTCGGCAGAACCGGTTACCTTGGATTGGCTGGAATTGCGGGACGACACTCCGGAATTGCCATATCTCGACGATGCGCTTCCCATTGCCGATCGCGTTGCTGATTTGGTTTCTCGAATGACTGTGGAGGAAAAAGCCGGGCAGATGGCGCAGGGATCGGTGAACGGCGCATCGGCGACGGAAGCGGTTGCCTACATGCTGGGGTCGGTTCTGGCCGGAGGCGGGGAGGGTCCCGTGCCGTACACGCCGGTGGATTGGTATGAGCACACGCGTACATATCATGAAACGGTGATCAGTCGTTCCAGATTGAGGATTCCCATTATTTACGGTATCGATGCGGTTCACGGCCACGCCAAGGTATCGGGGGCGACTATTTTTCCGCACAATATCGGTATGGGCGCAACCCGTGATGCGGAATTGGCGTTTGAGATGGGAGAAGTCGTGGCAAAAGAAATGACGGCCACCGGTTGTCGTTGGAGCTTCGGACCGGCGGTGAGTGTGGCGCGCGATGAACGTTGGGGGCGAACCTATGAAAGCTACGGCGAGAACCCGGAAATCGCCGCTTCGATGGCCAATACTATCGATGGAATGCAGGGAGATCACTTCAACGAAAATTTTGCGGTGATTTCGACGGCCAAGCATTATCTCGGCGATGGCGGCACCGTATGGGGAACCAGTACAGTCGATGGCGGCAGCATCGATCAGGGAGACGCGCAGATGACCGAGGCGGCATTGCGGGCAATCCATTTGGCGCCCTATCATACCGCAGTGAATTTGGGTGTTGGGGCGCTGATGCCTTCATACAGCAGTTTTAACGGCGAAAAAATGCACGAATCCTCGTATTGGCTGACCGATGTTCTGCGCGGTGAAATGGGATATGAAGGATTCATCATTTCTGATTGGGATGCCATATTACAGATTTCAACATCTTTTTCCGCCGCTGTGCGCACGTCTATTAATGCCGGTGTCGACATGGCGATGTTTCCGTATCGGTTTGATCAGTTTGTCAATTTTGTTTCCGGCGCACCGGACAACGGGATTTCCATTGACCGTTTGGATGAAGCGGTTTCTCGTATACTGACCGCGAAAATCAGGCTTGGACTATTTGAAAATCCGTATGGCAACCCGGATCTGATTGGCGAGGTGTTTTCGGCCGCCCATCGCGACGTGGCTCGCCGGGCGGTTCGGGAGTCGCTGGTTCTACTCAAGAATGATTCGAATTTTTTGCCGTTGTCGGCTGACCAGACGGTGTGCGTGACCGGCAGCGGTGCGGACAGTCTCAAAGCTCAGATGGGTGGATGGACACTGGGGTGGCAGGAACCGTACAATACGTCGAGGCTGCAAGGAGATACGATTCTTGATGCATTAACTGTTTTTCTTGAAACCCACACCGGCAGTGTGGTGGAAGAGGGCTGTGATGTGGGGATACGCGTGGTGTCTGAAGAGTTGATGACCTATGCCGAATATCTGGGGGACGACGCGGATCCCGCGCATGATGATTCCGGGGAGTGTACGGCGACGGAAGGATGTGTGGTGGTGGTATTGAGCGGCCGACCGGTCAATATTGAGGATGTGCTGGCACAGCCGGACTCGAAAGCGGTTGTAATGGGGTGGTATCCGGGAAGCGAAGGGGGCGGGATTATCGATGTTCTATATGCAGTAGACGGAGCTGATTTTTCGGGGACGCTGCCGATGACATGGAAGAAAGATGCGGTGAATACTCCGATAAACTTCTGCGATGACACAATTCCCGGGCAGTGCGGCGATGTGGGCGAACATTACAGCGATGCGGCGGCGGCGCCTGCTGAAGTGCTATTTCCTTATGGATACGGACTGAAGTACTGATTCCGGCGTTTCCGGTGCACATGCTTCAGTCGTGACAGTTACCTCTGATGTTGCGATTTGCGGCGTTCCATCGATAGCATCTGTCGGAATGAGTGTTGCTTCACTGTGAATGGTTTTATGAGAGCCGCATTGATCGGCATGTATGGTTCTCCAGTATTGAACAGTGGTTGTGGCGCACCTTTTCGCTTCGGTCAGCTTTTCCTGGGAGTCCTGCAGATGGACGCAGTTGTTCCGTCGATTGGTGTCCTTGAACAGTACCGGCACAATCGTACTTGTGCCGGAAACCACCGAATCCATGGTGGTGGAAGCGGTAACCGAGTTCAGCCGCAGGGTTTTATCCGGTAGTTTGGTGGAAAACGTGCATACCACCTGTTCGTCCTGAAACAGCTCCACCGGCCATTGCGCGGTCGAACCGTCGGCCGTGCAGTCCAGCGGCATGCTGCCGAATCCCTGGAGGGAATCAACAACCTCGGATACTTTGATGTCGAACGGCCATGGATTCGTGACGACGATAGAACCCGCCATCGCAATCTTTTCTTGCTCAAGTGTTTTTGTGGCTTCAATCGTATACTTCACCGCATGCTTTTGCCCCTCTGACAGTTGCAGATCCGGATGACTTACTGATTTCGATAAATACCACGCATAGGTCTGATCCACCGAGCCCACGGCGGAATTTTCAACCGTCAGATTGAAGTTTAGACAAAGTGAGAGCCGCTGGATGGGGGAACGGTTTTCTTTCTCATCGTCCGGCGCTTGTAACGTATCGTCACTGGTGGTGCTGTTGGGGTAGTAGAACACATTCGCCTGTGATTTTCCCTCGACGATCGCGGCATATACTTTGTACTCTGTGTTGTAAGAAAGCACGTACCCATCTGTTGCCGCGGTGATTTCAAACGCATAGGGTTTGCCGTTCACCCATGCCTGGGTGACATACGCGTGTGGCGAGGGGTCGTGTTTAAATCGATACTTTTTGATTTTCAGCTCGGCATCGTACCCCAGGTCGCCGCATGCGATGTCCCTGTCAAACGTTTCAGTCAGTGATTCATACAAATTGCCCGCACCGGATAGATGCTCCGGTGTAAACGATTCCGAGGAGCAACTGAACCACAGCATCACCATGCAGAAAATGCCAAACGGAAGAATTGTAGACCGGATGGCGTTTTGTTGAATCGCTTTAAAACGGGGTTGAATCGTCATGGATGCCTCCTCTTTCCGGGGCATGCAACTGTGCGTTCGTCCGCTGCGAACGCAGTAGGTTAAACATTCTCTACAATTGGAGCCGATGTCGGGTTCGACTATTGCACTAAGGAGGGATATGAAATAAGCCGCTTCCAGGGCCGTCGAGCGAACCGGCACTGCCGTATTATCACCTGATTCACAGGTGGGAACGCGATAACGCGCTCTTAAAAAAATATACAATCGACCGGCGGGTTTTCAACTGATTCAACCAAGACCCATCCCGGTCAAAAATGCCCTCATTCGCTTCTGAACATCGTGTAAGTGAACCGATTTTAAAGAAATTCGATTGAAGAAAGGGGCGGAACCCCGCTTGATTTTATTTTCATATTTTTCAACTATTCCACAGAGGCTTGATTTCGGAAGGATTAATCGAACGATACTCGGATGGATTCCACCATGTGCGTGGCGGAACGTTCGTCTTCTTCACCGAATCCACCGTCACTGGAGGTATGTGTAATGTAGCGCATTTCTGTGTTCAGCTCACCATCTTCAGTTGTTGGTGCGCCGACAGCCGCGGTATAGGTATTTTGACTGGCTTTGGTCCAGCCGATAGGAGTCATGGTGTAGGAGGCGTGGATTTGGTTGAGATTCACATCTACCGCATACAGCAACGCGGGCTGGTTGATAAACCAGTCGTTGTTATCAAACGAGTGATCCACCTCAGCATACACCGTGATGTTGCCTGATGCCTCCTCTGCAAGCTCTCTCGAAACGGTGAATGACGGAACAACAGTTGCGCCGGACAATCCATCAATTTCTGAATTGTTGCGTTTGTTCATATACCAGTATGGCAGCGGAGTACCTGTCAACGACCCGTCTATTACTCGACTGCAGATGTACAGGTTCTGCACGAAAGTATGATCTTCATTTTCGAGCCAAATCACATATACGATGGGGGGCGAATTGTCGGGATCTTCGATGAGCGTCACTGTAATTTCATCGGCGCCGTCTGTAGAGACAATTTGATTGGTACTGTCCGTATCTCTGTCGTCATCATTATCAGTGTCGGTATCAGTATCTGAATCCGAGTCTCCGTCTGTCGATGGCGGGTTGGTATCAGAAGGATCTGTACCGCTATTTGTGTCTTTTGAATTTTTTGCACAGCTCCATCCAAACAATATACCCCAAATTAGCAAAAATGAGATTTGAATTTTCATTATCTTTTCCTCGCGTCATTCCCATTCAGGGAACAATACTATCGGACAATTTATCGTTGAGATACGCAATCATTCCCGCCCGAGGGAATAATTGCGATTGAATAAATTGCATCTGACCAGAGAATACTATCTCTAGCATTTTTTACGTCAATATGTCGAGGGAATAACGGAATCTGAAATTTTGTCTAAATTTTATCGTACGGATAAATGGACGAGGTGTGACCATCGGACCATTCGATGGCCACGGCGTAGTTTCCCATGGGGCGAATCGATACGGGCTCGATGTCGTCTTTTACGGATTCGGGTTTTAAAATGGGTTTTCCGGTGAATTCATCTTTGCAATTGGCACAACTGCAGCGACGGCGCAGATCGGCGGGGGAGACCTGCTTTACGATGTCATCTCCCCGCTTCAAAACAATTCCGTCTTTTCTGGAGTATGTGACCGTTGGCTTGTTTTCACCGCTGTTTTCAATCTTCTGTACTTCTCGCACTACGCTGTCCGCTACCGCACGGTAATATCCGGCGAGTTCCGAATCGGGGGCCGCCAGAACTGTCGGTGTGCCGGCATCACATTGGCTGGACACATCGGGCTGGAGTGGAATTTCGAAAGTATTTGTAATGCCGTATTGTGCGGTCAGTTTTTCGAGGGCGCCGGCGCCGAAGATACGGTGCCGGGAATCGCACTTGTCGCAGATGAAATAGCTCATGTTTTCAACGATGGCGAGAGTGGGCACCTGCACCGCATCAAACATCTGAATCCCTTTCACCACATCAACAAAGCTGAGTTTCTGCGGCGTGGTAACAATTACGGCGCCGTCGAATTTTAACTGTTGCGTTAGGGTCAGCTGAATATCTCCGGTGCCGGGAGGCATGTCCACCACCAGGTAATCGAGCTCTCCCCAATTGGTGGTTGTTGCCAATTGAGTGATTACGCCGCTGACCATCGGGCCGCGCATAATGGCCGCTTTCCCTTCAGGTGTGGCGTATCCGAATGACATCAGTTTGACACTGTCGTGAATGATGGGAGCAATCAGCTGATTTTCCTGGCGCAATCCTTCCACTCCCGGAGTTGAGACCAATGTGGGGATACTCGGCCCGTATATATCTGCGTCGAGCAATCCGACCTTCGCGCCGTTTTTCGCGAGCGCATAGGCGAGATTCACAGCGACAGTCGATTTCCCGACACCGCCCTTGCAACTCGACACCCCGATAATGCGGCTGACGCCTTTTAACCCGGGGGCGTCTTGGGTAGCGGCGTTTTTTCGTTTGCGCGCGGTGAGGGTCACATCGACATTTTGTACCCACTCCAGTTTGGTCAGCTCTGTTTTACACTGCTGCACAAAACGGTCCTTGATGGGACATGCCGGAGTGGTCAACTCAAGGTCAAACCGAATATCGCCGTTTTCTATCTGAAGGTTTTTGATGAACCCCAGCGTCACGATGTCTTTGCCCAAATCCGGATCGATAATTACTTTTAATGCTTCAAGCACCTGTTTTTTTTCTGGTTTATTCATTTTCTTGTCCGTTCCTGTATTCGATGAATCGTTTATGTGAGGGAACCGTTTGATACGCTCAAGACACGCCAAACATGTAATCATCTCGATGAAATATGCAATGATAAACGCCTTTGTGGACAGTAGATTATCGTGAAAAGATTAGAATATACGAATTTTAACATGCATCGTTTTGTTAATTATTTTATCACATTGCAAACCAGCAGTTCCCTCAATATAATTGTAGTAAACCTTTACAAGGAGAGCATATGCGACTGTTTCAACGTTCATTACATCACCGAGCCGGTTATCTGGAAATTGCAGCAATGTTGGTTTTTGGTTTAGTTGTTGCGTTTTCTACTGATGTGCGGGCGGAGGGTACTTATCAAACGGGGGCAGATCAGGACTTATTTGTCGACGATCACGACAATCGTTCGGTCACCGAGTTGAAAGTGGACATTCTGGCGTTGGGGGAAGTGATCAACATTGTGGCAGGAAATAATGCCGGTAACACCGTTTCGGTGACCATCACCAATCCGGATGGGGAGGTCGTGGTAAACGACGAGAATTTGACCAACGGTAACGGTGTCATCGGCGGCTCCGATGATTTGCCGGAGTGTCCCATTACCGATGCACCGTTCCAATACGTAACGGGGGATGACGCGACAGATACGGTCGGAGTATATCTCATTACATTTGACGTCAGTCAAAATGACTTGAACGGTTCGACCATCGACCCGTTCGACATCACGGTGACTGCGGCGACGGATGACGCTGTTTTTCCGTGTGCGGAAGACGCTGATGGGGACGGATTCATCGATCAGAATCCCACCCAAACATACTACGGCGGACGTCTCCACACCAACGTTTGGAGCTTCAATGGAAATGGATACGAAAATACCACGGATGCAGATTTTTATGTGTTGGTTCCCGGCGGAAGAGACGGCGAAAACTATACCTGGATGCTCGATCTAACCGGTTTGGGCGGTTACTATTATGAAATCGCCGGAAATATCACCGGTGTGAATTCACCCAATGACGACGGTGTCGAAGTTGCCGGATTCTCTGTGCCCATGGACGCCAACTCATACGACCCGTTGTTTGAACTGTATCTGGCGCATCCTTCGGTGGCATTGCCTCCGGGCGAGCCGCCGGTGGTAAGCAATTTCCGTTTCTACGATGATGACGCCGAAGACAATTCTATTTCTCCCGGAAACCAGGATACCGTTCAGGACGCCGGGGATTTCATTTTCGAATCAGACATCGCCGGTACCTACGCCATTTTCATCGACGGTGATGACGACGGTATCTATGACCCGACCACGATTGACGACATCCTTCTGTCTGGAGAAGCGCAGGCGGGAGAAAATACGGTTTACTTTGATGGAAATGACAATACCGGAAATCCGATGCAGGTCGGCGTACACCTGGCGATGATTTCGCTTCGCGCGGGAGAGTATCACTTTGTGGGCACTGATATTGAGTACTGCTCACCGGGTATACGTATT
>JAFGXQ010000154.1 GCA_016936575.1 Deltaproteobacteria bacterium | reverse complement strand
GTTGCTACGACACCGGAATACTACTATCTAACAGATGAATCCCTAGACACCATCAATCTCTTCAATGAAGAACAATTTCATAAAATCTACAAAGGAAAATCAAGACCGAACAGAGACAGAAGTGTTACAACAGAAGCACTCGGAAAACTAAAGAAAAATAACGGTACCTCGGAAATCATCACAACCGAAAGCATCGGTCTTCAAGTGCTAAATAGTGAGGGTGTTGAAGTCGGAAAAATAGTCGAAGAATATGAATTTGACCCCAGATACAATGAAGAGGAGGAATAAAAAATGTCTTCTACAAGAAAATTTGCTGTAATATTCGGTACTATTGTCAGCCTCTTCTGCTCATCAACATTCGCAACGCCGCACAGTGTTAAATGGTGTGCACACTGGTATACAAAATTTATCGACTCAGGTTATGGTGAAGACACATTCAATGCCGGACAAAATACTTTTGAATATTCTCCTGCAAAATATGCAAAAGCCAAACTCAGGATTGCCGGACTGCCATATCATTGGGAAGGAAATTTGGATTCCGACGGTTGCACTCCGCTTTTGTCGACAGAGGGAAACACAGACTACCAATTTCACATTTGGTATACACGATTCCGCGGCGGGCGAGCGATTCATGTGAATGCTGATGAGTTCGCGCCCGATACTGCCTACAAGGGATTGACCGTCACAACAGGCAATATGCTCAGTGATGGGGGCACTGTGAACGTGACTTACAGCCATTGGCATGAGCGGACCAACATGGCTCAACTGGCTGGACTGGCACTGGGCTATCCGACGTCGAGATATTGGCCCGGACAGAGCGTCACATATATTTCAACCCAAGCCAACCCGGCTTGTGGTACAGGCCGAGGAACCAACACAGTTGATAATAAAATATGTATCAACACCGATTATGTAGCAACAAGCGGTACCCACTACAATCACGGCTTATATAAATTTGTTATTGCGCACGAAATGGGGCATGCGCAATCCAATGCTGTTAGAGGTCCCGGAGGGAATACCTCTCCCACTTACCAACTCGTACTGAACGAAACAACCAATGAGCATCCATGCAATTGTGTAGCAACATCTGAGGGTTCAGGCACGATTCCCGAAATGTGTTTTCGCATGCGCGCTGATATTCTTTCCGCAGAACGGGAGGGCTGGGCGAATTTCTGGTCGGCAGCATTGCTGAACGAACGTTCTAGCTCAAACGGATATATGGCAATCTGGAATAAAACGTATGTGATGCAAAACGGTTCAGCGGAGTGGGAAACAGTCACCCCGATAGCATACAACATGTTGAGTCGTGAAAAGTACATGGAAGCAGAATGCGATCCTGAAGACGCCAGCGGTGATCCGGCCGATAACGTCGGCATCCTCTCGGATTGGTCTCAGTTTTTCTGGGAATTGTGGACCAAAACGAGTGATCGTTTCGATATGAATATGATTTCTCCCATCTGGCTGGCAAACTATCAAGAGTATGATGACACAAACGAATACGGACATTGGGATACGCTGCTAGAAACTGTAGAGCAACTTTATGCGAGTAATTATGAAATCCATTTTGAAGACACAGGGGATCTCACTGGTGTGAATCATTGAAGGAGCAACCGTGAAACATCTAATCATATTTTCTATGTTAATATTGACGATTGGTTCAATGGGGTGCGCCAAGAAAGCCGCGGTTTCTAAAGATGATTCTGAGTTGGATTCTGCAGATACGCAAAGTTCTGATCCGAATTCGCAAAGCACCGACTCCGATGATGATTCTTCTTCCAATACTTATGGCATCTCCTACTTTGATACAGACCCCGCAAGCGATTGCCCGCATCCACACGTGGTTGAAAACTGTGCGAATGGTTGGTGTGAAATTCCAGCCGGATGCTATATTTGGGGTTCCCCGGAGGACCAGCCTTGTCGCGGCGCAAACACCGAAAACCAGGTGCAGGTAACACTGACCCAATCGTTTATCATACAGCAAACTGAAGTCACTCAGACGCAATGGGAAGCAGCAGGTTTTCCAAATCCCGTACCGAACGGCGTTAATGGAGACGCTGATGTGGGGCAAAATAAACCGATTATTTATGTAAATTGGTATGAAGCGATGGCTTTTGCAAATGCCCTCTCCGACAAAGAGGGGTTCGAAAGATGCTACGATCTTTCTGATTGCACGGGCTCGATCGGATCTGGATGTTCAGAGGGAGAAGAATCCTGCGACAATGATGACCTAGAAGATGTCTTCAATTGCCCAGGGGATCCCCATGTCCATGAAAACTGGTATGCTTGCTCGGGATATCGATTACCCACGAATGCCGAATGGGAATATGCCGCCAGGGCGGGAACCTCCACTGCCACCTACAATGGAGACTTCGAAAACTCATTGGAATATGGTGACGTCTACGAAGTGCCCGTTTTGGAACCTATCGCGTGGTATCGTTCGTCTGAAAATGGTAACTCGTTGCATGATGTCGCTCAAAAGCAACCCAATCGTTGGGGGCTGTATGATGTACTCGGTAATGCCAGGGAATGGATTGACTACGTTTTTAATGGATACAGCCTTGCTACAAATGAAGGAACAGACGGGCCTCTTATCGACCCGATGGGAATTAAAGATGATACCATTTTACGACGTCCGTTACGAGGAGGTTTCTATACGTCTTATGCCTGCCGAACCAGTGTAACAAACAACAATGAGGATTCCTCCGATGATAGGAGTTTGTTAAACTCTTTCCGCCTCGTTCGAACACTGTCGTTAAAAAAATAAAGTCTCTTTCCACAACCATCCCATCACGGCATCCATATACCGAAACAAACACACCCCCAAAACCGTTTCTACCGATACTTATCCAATAGCTCATTCAGCGTTTGTGCGGTGTCCTGGCAGTATCCGGGCTCTCCGGCTGCCAGGGCGACCGCTTCTTTTCCGGCGGCCACATAAAGGCCCAGTGCCAAAGAATTCTCTTTCAATGCATCGAGATGATCTTTCACAACACTCACATCCCCCCGGCGCACCGGCCCGCTTAAGGAATGCGAAATTCCCAGGGTTCTGGCTTTTTCTAACGCGCTGCCGGCCAGAGAAAACAGCATCGGCTCAATGGAGGATTCATCTATGCCCGCTGACATCAAGATATTTCGCGCACAAGAAAGCTGTGTCACCATGTAGTTGCTCGCCATGACCATTGCCGCATGATAGGCCGGTCGTTTCTCGGGCGGCACTTCAATGATTTTTCCTTTCAACAGGGCAGCGTGTTCCCGCACCTTTTTCAACCCCGCGTCATTTCCGCCCACCGCGAAAAACACTCCCTCGGGAATAACCGTGCATTGCTTCGGCGGAAACACAAATGCCGGGTGCATCGTCGCAACCCCTTTCACTTTATTCGCAATGGGTGCGAACACCGCTGAAGTCAAATGCCCGGAGCAGTGAATCCACACCTGACCTACGCTGTACAACTCTTCGGCTTCAACCAGCGACACCACTTTTTCAATCACCGAATCGGGTGTGGTCACCACCACGGTATCCGCGTCTTTCACCATTTCGGGCAATGCGCCGCCGAACCCCTGCGTGCCCACGATTTTGGCTGATTCTCCGGCCTGACGAGCATCTGTGTCATAAATTCCGATAATGTCACGCCCCGCTTTGTGCAATGCGCTCGCAAGCGATGTCCCCACTGCGCCGCAACCGACAACAAACACTTTTTTTCCCATGTTCACGCTCCGTAAAGTTGATGTTCCACAATATATTCTAGCACAGATTGACTGACCATATCCGCCACAGACATCCCTTTTCGCAGTCTCTGCCGAATGGTTTCTGAGCTCACATCCATAGGCGCCGCAAGCCACTCTTTCTTTTCCAGCACCCCTCTGCGACCGAAATAAATCGGGGGCGCTTTTTCTTCTATCAAATCAAACCGATACCATTTTTCACGCTGTAAAAAAATATCGGCCCCGACAACCAGTCGAAATGAAGCGCCGACGTACTTTTGCGACAACGCCTCCACCAATTCCAGCGATCTGCCCGGGTGCGCCATCTCACGCTCAATATCGCTGACCGCCACAAAATCCACATGCTCTGTAAGCCTCCTGCACATGGCCAGTCGATGTTCAAACGGCACCGGTTTTTTTGAGAATGCATGACGAAAACAGGGAACCATCAGCACTTGATCCACTAAGCCGGAAGCCAATACGCTCTGAGCAATCTCCAGATGCGCCAAATGGGGAGGGTCGAACGTACCGCCGAGAATGCCGATTCGTCTGAAACTCAACACATCAACTCAATGTAATGGGAAACAATTCACGTCCGCCGCTATCCCACCAGGTACGCACACGTGCCTGCAGTTCGCGGCGCTGGTTGAAATCGTACGGGGGTTTGGGCCAGTCAATGCGCGTTCCAATAGAGTTTCTCAATTCCGCGAGGGCCATTCTTCGAATGTCTTCGTTTTTGTCAACAATCGCCTCGATGGCCCATTCCAATCGATGGGTGTATTTCTGTTCTTCGTACCACGCCAGCCAGCGCCGCTCGGAAAAACCGAAATCGCGAAACGCTATTTTCACCAGTGCCTTCTGACACCGCTCTGCCAATACACCGTCGACAGACCCCAGCATAGACGCCAGATGCGCGATGGCCGACGGTTCATGGAGTTGCCCGAACACTTCAGCGGCGATACGTTTCTTTTCAAGTGTGGTGTTCGCACCAACCAATACCGCCGCAATGCTGTCCAGCGCCTCTCTGTACTCGATGGTTCCCTGCTGCTGATGAATGGTATCCACCGCCACCATTCGTATCTGGCGATCATTATCGAACACTCGATTCACAATTTGCGCCAGCACGTCTTTTCCACCCAATTCTGAAAAAAGGAAAGTGGTATAAAAACGTATCTCCGAATCAAAACTATCGAGCAACGGCAGCAGGAAGGGAACCGTTTTTTTACCGAACATGGTCAGCATCCGCAGCAATGGTCCATGATACGCAATTTTCGGCAGCTTTCCCATTTCTTGAAATCGATCGCAACTGAGCGGCCCCGGAAAATTCGCTATCAATAGTCGGATAGATGCCTCCTGGCCGGCGAGAATTTTTTCGGCCAATTGTTCATCAAACTGCCCCTTCAACAACTTTTCCACCAGTGACTCCAGTTCGGATGTCGAGGTCGCTCCCCCGGAAACCGGCTGTTGCAGCGGAATCGGCTCGGGGCTCGGTTCCGAATCCGTCTCTGAAGCAGATGCGGCAACCAAATCCAACGGTGCATCCGTGGTGGGCGCTAGATCATCTTTGGACAATTCCGCATATCCGGCGGTGCTGCGGGCCGCTTTGTTCTTCAACGGAATGGGAGAGCCTCCATCAACCAACACCGTCATATCAACCGTCTGCTCCTGCAGTTCTCTGGAGACCGGATAATTGCGAACCGTCTCTTGCGCTTTCACTTTTTCGCCCTTGGCATATCCCTTATCGACATGCATGTACAGCCCGTGTTCAACCGGCGGACGGGGCGCAACAGATGGGCGTTCCTTGTATTCTGAAGTTACTTTTTTGGGCTCCGAAACCGTGACACTGCTGCTCGCTGACTCGCCGCCGCTACGTGCATTCGGTGCAACTGTTTCCAGCTTCATCGGTGCGGTTCCCCTGGCGTCAGGCGGCATTGACGGGGATTGGGCAGCAGGGGGGTTCTTGCTTACGCGAATGGGTTCCACCCGCCTGACCGCCTCCCGCTTTTTTGTTTTATTGGAACCTGATTCCACATGTATTTTCAATGTGGTATCCGCGTCGAGATCTCGCCGCACATTCACACTGGGGGAAATCGATACTTTCTTCGGCGCCTCAACCTGGGCACCGGTTTCTTCTGGCAGCGCTGCCTGTTCCGCAGCCGCCTCTTCCGCAGATGCCACGGAGACAGGAGTGTCAACAACTTCCGGTGTCGCTGCCTCTGTTTTCGACGCTTCTACGCCAGGTGATTCCCCTGCACTCTGGGCTGCCCGCTCCGCAGCCATACGCGCCAGTTTGGCCGCAACGTCGGGCGGAACTTGAGCAGTCACCTTGCCACCCATTTCCGAACGGACAGGCTCTTGCGGAGCCACTTCGACGGCGGCAACATGATCGTCTTCAACGAATGAATCATCTGCTCGCGCGGATGCCGTCTCGCTGCATTCGAACTCGTCTAACGCATTTACCGGCGGCAGGACGTTTTCTTCCAGCGAAGACGCTTCAACCGCCACAGCGGGTCGAACAGAAGGCCTCTCAGAGGGCGGCACCGAGGGACGTTCCGGTACAACAAATCCGGAAAAGTCACGCTTCGGACGAGATACACTCTCAGATTCCACTTTGATTGCGGCTTCCGCGTTTTTACTGACTCTTCTCGAGTCCGGGGGTGGAATGCTGCTGAATTTTCGGTATTTTTTTGCGAGCAACAATCGTTCGAAGGCTTTTGCCACCAACAGACCGAACTCATAAATTCGTTCCACTCGATTGGACCGAATTCCGTGATGACCGCTGTCCCCATACAACAGCATAATCACGCGGCTTTTCAACACCACCGGTATCACCGCCGCATTCAGCGGAACATCAAGACCCAACTGATTCAGCGCGTTCAGTCCCGGTTTGTCGTCCATCGACCCAATCTGAAACTGCGCGGTATCATTGGCCAGGCCGAACAAACCCCCATCGGACAGCTGAATGGAAACAAAATCCGCGTCGTTGAAATCTCCACCGCGATACGCCGCCAGTCTCCCGGATGCGTCGTCCCCATGAACCACTGCCAGAAACGTAAAATCAAACGCCTGATGCGCAAAATGAAAAAATGTATCGATTATCTCGTCGCGATTTTCAGCGGTGTCAAGCAGATCAGAAGCCTCGGAAAAACTGATCAGTTTGCGTTTGGCGCGCCTTTTCACCTGAACGTCCGCACCTTCGTGTGCTTCGTCTTTTACTGCCGAATGCACCAATTCATCTGAATCATCACCGGCTGCGGGAGGCACATCCGAATCCGTATCTGCAAGCGATTCCGGCGGCGCGGTGAGGCGAACTTTCGCGGCCAATGCATCCATGCGCAACGGCATCGCCTGACGCGTCTCATCTTCGTGGCCAGGGGACGTACTCTCCACCACTACTTTTCGAGGAGGTGTCTTATCTTTCTGATACATCTTGGTGGTCGCGTCGGTATGCCTCGGAATGGTGGCCTCAATCGATATTTTTTCATCGACTTCAGCTTCCAGTTCCACTGTCGGCGCCGAAACTGCGGCAGGGCGTTCAAATGCCTGTTTTTCTTCACTTACATCGCGCTGCACGCCTGCAAAATCGGGGACCAGTTTCTTCTGAAGCGTGCTGACTCGTCCTGACAGTGGAACCCCATATACCTGATTCATCATCAGCGCCAACCGGAACTCCAATACCAATTGAGCTGATACAGCCATTTTGGATTCCTGCGCCAACTTCTGAACGCTTTCCATCGTAAGCGGGCCGGAAACCGCTACAATCAATTGGTCGCCCCGCTTCACAGGAACCGCCTTGCACGCTACTGCTGTGGCTTTGGACACTATGTCGGCTGCGGAAAAATCAATATCATCGTATACATCGGGCGAAAGGGCGGAAACGCCGACCACCCGACTCATGTAATCAACCAACACCCGCTCATCGAGCATTTTCAGCTCGAGCAGAATCGTCGGCAAATCACCGCCGAGAATCACCTGACGCTGTAATGTTTGCTCAATTTGAGTAACACTCAGAACCTGGTCCTGAACCAAAAGTGAACTTAATCCGCCCATAGAATCGCAAGCATAACGAAACATCCTTGATGTTTCTACCAAATATTTAAAATTGCACTCATTTTCCCGTGTTTTTACATAAAATCAAGCATATTGGACAGCTGAAGCGCTCTTCCGACCGATGCGTTCAATCAAACCCACCCAACAGTGTAACACAAGTCACTG
>JAFGXQ010000153.1 GCA_016936575.1 Deltaproteobacteria bacterium | reverse complement strand
CGTGGTCAATGTGACCAATCGTTCCGATATTGACGTGTGGTTTCGTTCTTACAAATTTTTGTTTTGCCATGACAAAGCTCCCTTAATCAGCGCAGCCGAATATGCCCCAACTGCCGCTCATCCTAAAATCGCTGTAGCGATTTCCTTGGGCACAGCATTAAAATGCGAAAACTGCATTGTATGCGTCGCACGCCCCTGAGTTAAAGTTCTTAAATCTGTTGTATAACCAAACATTTGTCTAAGCGGCACATTTACTTCAACTATTTGAGCGATACCGCTGTTTTCCATTCCGTTAATTTTTCCCTGTCGCCGATTCAGGTCCCCAACCACATCACCTAAAAATTCTTCGGGAACCACAACCTGAACTTCCATTATCGGCTCGAGAAGAACAGGCTTCGCATCGCGCAATGCATCGCGCAGCGCAATGGAGGCGGCGATTTTATACGCTAATTCAGTACTGTCAACAAGATGTTGCAACTCTTTTAAAATAGTTACCTCAATATCGACCACCGGATACCCTGCCAATACACCGGATTCGAGAGCACCGCGAACACTTTCCTCAATAGATTCAATACATTCGGCTGGGATACCTGAATTGCCGGCTTCATTAACAACCACAATTCCGTCGCCTCGCTTACCTGGACGAACTTTCAGTGGCACTGTCGCTTTATGACTTGTTGCACCCATTTGTTTATCAAACGTGCCGACAGCAGTTGCTTCAGAGGTAACCGTTTCTCTAAATGCCACCCGTGGCTCACCCACATTGGCTTCAATATTGAATTCACGTTTCAACCTGTCAACTACGATTTCCAAATGAAGCTCGCCCATACCTCGAATCAGGGTTTGCCCGGTATCTTCATCCGTTTTCACAACAAAAGTTGGGTCTTCAAACGCCAATCGATCCAGAGCAGTTGCCAGTTTGTCCTGATCTGCGGCAGTTCGGGGTTCGATTGCGATTGAAATAACCGGCTCCGGCGCTTCTATACTTTCGAGCAGCAATTCCTGTCCCTCTGCGGTGAGCGTATCCCCCGTGGATGTGAATTTCAAACCAACTACCGCTGCGATGTCACCTGCGCTGATGGAAGAAAGTTCTTCTCGCTTATTCGCGTGCATTTTGAGCAGTTTATTTAAACGCTCTTTTTTCTTTTTTCCCACATTCTGCGCGCGTTTTCCAGATTCGATGGTTCCGGAATACACTCGTATGTACGTCAACTGACCCGCGAATGAGTCATTCTGGATTTTAAAAGCCAGTGCTGCAAACGGCTCCTTGTCAGACGGTAATCGCTCAACATCATTACCCGTGTGGGGGTGAATTCCCTTAATTGCCGGGAGGTCAACCGGAGATGGCAAATAGTCCACCACGGCATCCAAAACCGGTTGTACACCTTTATTCTTAAATGCAGATCCACATAAAACAGGCACCAATTCACAAGAAATGGTGCCCTTGCGAATCGCAGCGGAAATCTGTTCTTCAGATACGGCGCCGCCCTCGAGATAGAGTTCCATCAAACTTTCGTCGAAATCTGCTGCTGCCTCCACCAACTCCTCACGGGCCGCTGCAACTTCGTTCGCCATTTCCGGTGGAACTTCAGAAATCGAAAACTCTGCACCAAGGGTGTTGTCATTCCAAATGATCAGCTTATTTCTTAATAGGTCAACAACCCCCTTATGCTCCGACTCAAGCCCATATGGAAGTTGCATCCGAACCGGACGGGCACCGAGACGATCCACAATCATTTTCACGCAGCGTTCAAAATCCGCGCCTGTGCGATCAAGTTTATTTACGAAAGCCAACCGTGGAACATGATACTTATTCGCCTGTCGCCAAACTGTCTCAGACTGTGGCTCCACCCCGGCAACTCCATCAAATACAGCGATTGCGCCATCCAGAACACGCAGCGAACGCTCTACCTCCATGGTGAAATCCACATGGCCGGGAGTATCGATGATATTAATTCTACAATCTCGCCAATTACAAGCCGTGGCCGCACTGGTGATGGTAATCCCTCGTTCTTGCTCCTGAGGCATCCAGTCCATTTGAGCTGTTCCCTCATGGACTTCACCAATTCTGTGCGAAATACCGGTATAAAACAGCACCCGTTCCGTGAGCGTCGTTTTACCAGCATCAATATGAGCCATAATCCCGATATTCCGGGTATGGTCAATAGGAGGCTTCTTGGCCACTTTTCTTTCTCCCAATCCGCCAAGCCCTAATTACGTCTCAGCGGCAAGGGTTCTCTCTTCGGCATCTTTTGGCGCGTGTTGCACCCGCCGAGGAAAACCCGGGATAAGTCGTCGATGAGGACGACGATTATTTATCTACCAACGATAATGTGCGAAGGCTTTGTTCGCTTCAGCCATTTTGTGGGTATCTTCACGTTTCTTAATCGCTGAACCACGATTCTGAGATGCATCAACCAGCTCAGCAGCCAACCGCTCACGCATGGTGTGCTCTCCTCGCGCGCGCGAATAGTTGATCAGCCAACGCATAGCCAATGCCAATCTTCGGCTGGAACGAATCTCGATAGGAACCTGATACGTAGCACCACCAACGCGGCGAGATTTCACCTCGATTTTGGGTTTTACATTCTCAATGGCTTTTTTGAAAACCTCAAGTGGATCCTGTTTATATCGCTGTTCAACAATATCAAATGCACCGTACAGTGATCTTTCGGCAGTGCTTTTCTTACCATCGTACATCATTTTAGTGATGAACTTGGATACAATGCGGCTCCGGAACTTAGGATCCGGATGAACTTTTCTTTTTGGAACTTCCCTACGTCTAGGCATCTTTATCCCTTACCCTTTTGGCCGCTTGGCGCCGTATTTGCTGCGCCCCTTGCGTCGATCTTCAACACCGGAGGCATCCATGTTTCCACGAATCACATGATAGCGTACACCGGGAAGGTCTTTTACACGACCACCACGAATGAGTACAACGGAGTGTTCCTGTAAATTGTGTCCTTCGCCGGGAATGTAGCTGGTAACTTCCATACCGTTGGTCAAACGAACCCTGGCAACCTTACGCAACGCTGAGTTCGGTTTTTTGGGTGTAGAAGTATACACTCTCACACACACGCCACGTTTCTGCGGACAACCGCGAAGCGCAGGAGCGTCTTTTTTATCAAATTGCTTTTGTCGTCTCTTACGGACTAATTGATTAATTGTTGGCATAATAACTCTTTCTACCCAAAATCCTTAAAAAATGAGGACCAGAGGCGCTGGTCTATAATGTACCTGAAAACTTTTGTCAAGCAGAAGTGATCCCCGGAATGCCATTAAAATCAGAAGAAGACAAATTATCTGAAGTAATTGTATCTTCCTCCTCCGCTTCAGCAATGGTCAGATCCTTATACATCTGAACACCTGTTCCGGCGGGTATCAATCTTCCCATAATAACGTTTTCTTTGGGGCCGACCAACTCATCCACCCGACCGGAAATACCCGCTTCGGTCAACACTTTGGTCGTTTCCTGGAAGGACGAAGCCGAAATAAAACTATCAGTGGATAGCGCTGCCTTCGTAATTCCGAGCAACAATCCCTCCGCAGTCGCCGGCTGACCGCCTTCTGCCATCACACGCTCATTCTCCGCACGAAATGTCGACTTCGGCACTTTGTCGTCCACCAAAAATCGCGTATCGCCAGGCTCTTTAATTGTCACGCGCTTAAGCATTTGACGAACGATAGTCTCAATGTGCTTGTCGTTGATCGCCACACCTTGTAGACGATACACTTCCTGCACCTCGTCCACCAGATATTTTGCCAACGCCTTTTCGCCCATCACCTTTAAAATATCATGCGGATTGGCCGGACCATCCATGAGCGGCTCACCCGCGCGGATAAAATCGCCTTCCTTACAGGATATATGCTTTCCTTTGGGAATGAGATACTCCTTGCGCTCGCCGATCTCCGGAGTAATGATCACTTTGCGTTTTCCTTTGGTATCTTTTCCAAAAGAAATCACCCCATCAATCTCAGAGATAACCGCGTGCTCTTTAGGTTTACGAGCTTCGAACAGCTCGGCTACCCTGGGAAGACCACCGGTGATATCTTTGGTTTTTGTAGTCTCGCGCGGAATCTTCGCAATAACCTCACCAGCCTCAATGAAATCACCTTCATTCACAGTGATATTCGCGGATACCGGTAATAGATACCGCGCTGCTGAATTACCAGTCACCTTTGTTTCTCCCGTTTCATTCTTAATTGAAATACGCGGTCGAAGCTCCGGATCTTTTGATTCAACAATCACTTTACGAGACAAACCGGTAACTTCATCCAGCATTTCCGACATAGAAACACCCTCTATCACATCGCCATATTTAACCACACCCTCTGTTTCAGCAACAATCGGAATTGAATAGGGATCCCATTCCGCCAGCAGTTGTCCTTTCGCAACGATAGTGCCTTCTTTCACGATCAACGTGGCGCCGTACACAACCGGATACGGATACTCACGACCGGAATCATCAGCAATCACAACCTCGCCGTTTCTAGACATGACAATCTTGTCCGCATTTGTTTTCGATGCCAGTTCGAGATTGCGGAAAAACACTTTTCCTTCTTGATTCGCTTCCAATTTTGATTGCTCAATTTTGCCGCGTTTTGCCGCACCACCGATATGGAACGTACGCATGGTCAGCTGAGTACCGGGCTCACCAATGGATTGCGCAGCGATAATTCCGACGGCTTCACCGATATTTACCTGATTGCCACGTGCGAGATCTCGGCCATAGCACTTCACGCAAATACCTTTTTGAGTCTGACAGGTGAGTACCGAACGAATAGTCACCTGCCCCACACCCGCTTTTTCGATTGCTGCGACTTTGTCTTCATCGATCAATTCATTGGCTTCAACCAGCATTTCTCCGGTGTACGGATCATATACATCGTCGAGCGCAACGCGTCCGAGAACACGTTCGCCCAATTTTTCGATTACTTCACCGCCTTCTTCGAGAGGTGTTACTTCAATTCCGTCAAGCGTACCGCAATCAAACTCGGTTATTGTCGCATCCTGAGCGACGTCAACCAACCGCCGAGTCAAATAGCCGGAGTTTGCTGTTTTCAACGCGGTATCCGCCAATCCCTTTCGCGCGCCGTGTGTAGACGTAAAGTACTGCAACACGGTTAACCCCTCGCGGAAATTCGCGGTAATGGGGGTTTCGATAATTTCGCCGGACGGCTTGGCCATCAAGCCGCGCATTCCGGCAAGCTGACGCAATTGCGCATTAGAACCACGAGCACCAGAGTCAGCCATAATAAAAATCGGATTAAAACTGGAAACGGTCTTCTTTTCACCGGATTTCCGGTCTACCACTTCCTGCAACTGAATGTTTTTCACCATCTCATCGGCAATCTGATCAGAAGCAGCGGCCCAGACGTCAACGATTTTATTATATCGCTCGCCGTCGGTAATCAAACCTTCCTGATACTGCCCTACGACTCTGGCCACTTCAGCTTCAGCGTCCGCAAGCAGCTTCTTTTTGGCTTCAGGAATTTCCATATCCGTCATACAAATGCTGATTCCTGCGCTGGTTGCGAACTCAAACCCCATGGTACGCAGATGATCCGCCAACATTACGGTATCTTTATTGGTGCAATTTCGGTACGCGCTGTCGATAATTTTAGACAAAGCCTTTTTATCAAGCACCTTGTTAACCGTCTCAAACCCAAGTCCGGGAGGCAGAATATCGCCGACGATAGCACGACCAACCGATGTCGGAACCAACGCGCCGTTCTGACGAACCATCACCTGCGCATGCAAATCAATTGCGCCGGAATCATACGCCATGCGTATTTCATTCACCGAAGAGTACACGCCGATAAACTTCTCACGCCCCGTGGCATCCGATTTATACTCGCCACGAGCGAACGGACGAGTGCTGGTCATATAGTACAACCCCAACACTACGTCCTGGGTGGGATTGATAATCGGCTTTCCGTGTGCGGGACTGAGAATGTTATTGGTAGACATCATCAGAATCCGCGCTTCCATCTGCGCTTCAATTGAAAGCGGTACGTGCACAGCCATCTGATCGCCGTCAAAGTCCGCATTGAAAGCGGTACACACGAGCGGATGAAGCTGAATCGCTTTTCCTTCGATAAGAACGGGTTCAAATGCCTGAATACCCAGACGGTGCAAAGTGGGCGCACGATTAAGCATTACGGGATGCTCACTGATCACCTCGTCAAGAATATCCCAAACCTCGGGTTTGGCTTTCTCCACCATCTTTTTGGCGCTCTTGATGGTGGTCACATATCCGCGTTCTTCCAGTTTGCTGTATATAAACGGTTTAAACAATTCCAGTGCCATCTGCTTCGGTAGTCCGCACTGGTGCAATTTCAATGAAGGCCCAACCACAATCACTGAACGGCCGGAGTAGTCCACACGTTTACCAAGCAGGTTCTGGCGGAAGCGCCCCTGTTTTCCTTTCAGCATATCCGACAAAGATTTGAGTGGACGCTTATTGGGACCGGTAATTGTCTTTCCTCGACGACCGTTGTTAAACAATGCGTCTACCGATTCCTGCAGCATGCGCCGCTCGTTGCGGATAATAATGTCGGGCGCATTCAACTCCAGCAACCGCTTCAAACGATTATTCCGGTTGATTACGCGGCGATACAAATCGTTCAAATCGCTTGTCGCAAAACGACCACCATCAAGAGGAACCAATGGACGCAAATCCGGAGGAAGAACGGGAATGCGTGTAAGCATCATCCATTCAGGTTTGTTACCCGACCCCTTCAATGACTCGGCCACTTTCAGACGCTTGGTAAACTTTTTGCGTTTCGCTTCACTGGTGGTGGTTGCCAATTCAATTCGCAACTCCTCGCTCAACGAGATCACGTCAATATCTTTGAGAAGAGAAAGAACGGCTTCACCGCCCATTCCAACTTCGAAGGTATCCCAGCCGAATTCCTCAACAGCTTGCTGATACTTTTCTTCAGAAAGTATCTCGCCTTTTTCAAGAGGCGTTTCCATAGGATCTAAAACCACGTAGCTTTCGCAATACAATACGCGTTCCAAATCTTTCAGCGTCACGTCTAGAAGCGCCCCCATTCTGGAAGGCAAACTTTTCAGAAACCAGATATGCGCCACCGGAGAGGCCAAATTGATGTGACCGAGGCGTTCGCGACGAACCTTGGACTGAATCACTTCCACACCGCATTTTTCACAAACGATGCCGCGATGCTTCATGCGTTTATACTTACCGCAGTTACATTCGTAGTCTTTTACCGGTCCAAATACCTTGGCGCAGAACAACCCATCTCGCTCGGGCTTAAAAGTTCTGTAGTTAATGGTCTCGGGTTTTTTTACTTCCCCGTTGGACCATTCAAGAATTTGCTCCGGGCTTGCCAATGAAATCCGAATCGCCGAAAAGCTCAACGGATCTTTGGGTTTGTCGAAAAAGCTGAAGATATCTTTCATGATAAATCTCCCAGGCCGTCCACTTCGGGCTCATCTGGTATATAGACATCGTCGCTGGAGCGACCTTCGACCAATTCAACGTTCAAGCAAAGACTCTGAAGCTCTTTGATTAACACGTTAAATGACTCGGGCAATCCGGCCTCGAGTTCCTGGTCGCCTTTGACAATCGATTCATACATTCGAGTACGTCCCATCACATCATCACTCTTCACCGTGAGGAACTCCTGTAACGCGTATGCTGCTCCATATGCCTCCATCGCCCAAACCTCCATTTCACCCAGTCGCTGACCGCCGAATTGTGCTTTACCACCAAGCGGTTGCTGAGTAACCAGAGAATATGGACCAATGGAGCGAGCATGGATTTTATCGTCGACCAGATGATGCAATTTCAGAATGTACATCACGCCGACTGTCACATCCTGCTCAAACGGGATACCGGTTCGACCGTCGTACAGCACAACCTGGCCATTCTGAGGCAATCCACCGTGGCTCAGCGCCTCACGAATAGCACTCTCTGTTGCACCGTCGAAAACAGGTGTTCCATACAGAATACCGTTTTTGTATGACTTGGCGAATTCAACCAGCTCCTCATCATTAAGTTTGCTGATATGATCTTTACCCGCCTGACTCGGCAGCATATTTGTCATTTTTTCGCGTAATTTTTCAGGGGTGAATCCTCGCTCTTCCACCATTTCACTGATACGAAGCCCCAATGCGCGCCCCGCTCCTCCGAGGTGCGTTTCGAGAATCTGTCCCACATTCATACGAGAAGGTACGCCCAGCGGATTCAACACAACGTCTACAGGGTGTCCATCCTGCATAAACGGCATGTCCTCTTCCGGTAAAATCCGGCTGATTACACCTTTGTTTCCGTGACGCCCCGCCATTTTATCTCCAACCGAAATTCGACGCTTAATGGCGATAAACAGCTTCACCATCTTGATAACCCCCGGAGGCAGCTCATCTCCCTGCGAGAGTCGATCGATTTTCTCGTAAAAATTCTCTTCGATCATCGCCTGCTGATTTTCAAGCGATTCCAAAATCTGATTCACGCGCTCCTGACCGTCATCCACTGGAATCTGACCAAGATACTTACGGGAAATCCCCTTCAGAACATCTTTATTCAGCGTTACGCCTTTATCGATGAGTACTTCGCCTTTTTTATCAACCAGTTTGCCTTTGGTGACCTGGCCGCTCAACACATCGATGATTCTCCCGACAGCAGACTCGCGTACAATACGAATCTCTGTGGCCATATTTTTTTCCAGCCGCGCTTTTTCCTGCTCTTCAATTTCACGAGCGCGTTCATCTTTGTCGGTTCCTTTGCGGCTGAATACGCGCGCATCAATCACGATTCCGGAAACACCAGGAGATACTCGCAACGAAGAATCGCGAACATCGCCGGCTTTCTCGCCGAAGATGGCACGAAGCAACTTTTCTTCCGGGCTAAGCTGAGTCTCCCCTTTGGGCGTAATCTTACCAACGAGAATATCTCCCTGTTTAACCTTCGCACCAATACGAATGATGCCGCTTTCGTCCAGATTGGCCAACGCTTCTTCGCCCACATTGGGAATATCTCGAGTAATCTCTTCTGCACCCAACTTTGTATCTCGGGCAACGCATTCGAACTCCTCAATATGAATCGAGGTAAATACGTCGTCCTTCGCGAGTCGTTCAGAGATAAGGATAGAGTCCTCGAAGTTATACCCCCCCCAGGGCATAAACGCCACAAGCACATTCTGCCCAAGTGCCAATTCTCCGTTCTGCGAAGAAGGACCGTCTGCGATTACCTGCCCCTTTTCAACCCGCTCACCCGCGTGGATAATTGGTTTCTGGTTAATGCAGGTGTTCTGATTGGAACGACGGAACTTCACCAGATTGTAAATATCGGGAAAATCGCCTGCGGTTCCTTCCGCACGAATCACGATACGGTTGGCATCAACAGATTCAACGATTCCCGCGCTTTTCGCAATTACGGTAACGCCGGAGTCTTTCGCCACTTTCGCTTCAATACCGGTTCCCACAATCGGAGAACGGGCTTTCAACAGCGGAACGGCTTGCCGTTGCATGTTTGATCCCATCAACGCGCGATTCGCGTCATCGTGCTCCAGGAACGGAATCAGCGATGACGCCACAGATACCAGCTGATTGGGTGATACTTCCATAAGCGTCACCTGATCTGCGGTCACCGTCTCAATTTCACCGTTATGACGACAAGGCAATACCTGACTGATCAGGCGCCCCTCTTCATCGACAGCTTCGTTGGCTTGAACGATAAAATGCTCTTCTTCTTCTAATGCACTGAAAAATCGCACATTATCGGTAAGAACACCATCAACGAACTCACGATAGGGGGTTTCCACGAAACCGTACTCATTCACATTCGCAAATGTGGACAGAGACGCAATCAAACCGATGTTCGGCCCCTCAGGCGTTTCAATCGGACAAATTCGTCCGTAGTGCGTGGAATGAACGTCTCGCACTTCGAAACCGGCACGCTCACGAGTCAAGCCACCTGGTCCCAATGCGGAAAGACGTCTTTTATGAGTTACTTCAGACAATGGGTTGGTCTGATCCATGAACTGTGACAGCTGACTTGAACCGAAATATTCTTTTACCACCGCACTTACCGGCTTGGCATTGATCAGATCGTGCGGCATTAATGTTTCGAGTTCCTGACTCATGCTCATGCGCTCTTTAATCGCGCGTTCCATGCGTACCAAACCGATACGGTATTGGCTTTCCATCAATTCGCCGACGGCACGTACGCGACGATTACCCAAGTGGTCAATATCGTCGACAGATCCACGGCCATTCTTCAAATCGATGAGGTGTTTCACTGTCTGCATAATGTCGTTATGCGTCAGCGTTCTCAAATCGAGAGATTCAGTCGACTTAAACTTATAATTCAATTTCAATCGGCCCACCTGACTCAGGTCATAGCGCTCCGGATTGAAGAACAAATTGTTAAATAAATTGTTTGCGGTTTCCAAAGTGGGTGGATCACCGGGACGTAACCTACGATAGATTTCAAGGATCGACTCTTCCTGGGTATTCACTTTGTCAGACAAAAGGGTATCTCTCAGATAAGAGCCCACATTTAAACCATCAATAAACAGAATGCGGAATTCCTTTACACCGGCATCACGTAGCCGCTCCAATGCGGCTTCTGTAACTTCCTCATTGCATTCAAGCAATACTTCCCCGGTTTCTTCGTCAACGATATCTTCCGCGGCTGCTTTGCCGATAATATTATCCAGACCTATCGGTAACTTTTCAAGTTGCGCTTCCTGCATTTTCCGAATTGCAGAACGGGTGAATTTCCGGTTTTTCTTAACAACGACCTTACCATCGATTTTAATATCTCTAGTGGAACGCTGGCCGACAATCAACCCGTACTCAATACTTTTCGCAAAGGAACCATCCGCTTCAAGAAAAACGGTTTCTGTATCGTAGAAATAGTTCAGCAAATCCTGAGTGGAATAACCGAGCGCACGAAGTAGTACCGTCGCAGGCATTTTACGACGACGGTCAATTCGACAGTGGATAATGTTCTTGTGATCGAACTCAAAATCCAACCATGAACCGCGATAAGGAATCAACCGCGCGGAATATAGCAGTTTTCCGGACGAATGTGTTTTTCCTTTATCGTGATCGAAAAACACACCTGGAGAGCGATGAAGCTGACTGACCACAACGCGCTCAGTACCGTTAATGATAAAAGTACCATTCTCAGTCATCAACGGAATTTCACCAAAGAAAACTTCTTGTTCTTTAATATCGCGAACGACCGGCTCTTCGCCTTCTTCGGTCGCGGCATCATAAATAATCAGCTGAATGGTCACCTTGATCGGTGCAGCATAACTCATGCCCCGTTGACGACATTCTTCCACATCGTACTTGGGCTTCTCAAATACATACCCGACGTACGCTAACTCGCTGATTTCTTTGAAATCCTTAATGGGAAAAACGCTGTTAAAAACGCCGTGAATTCCGATATCTTCCCGCTCATCGGCCGGAACCGTGGCTTGAAGAAACTTATCGTAAGATTTTCTTTGGAGTTCGATAAGATGTGGAATTTCAACAACTTTTTTAACTCTTCCAAATGTTTCTCGGTGACGAAGATTTGCCTGAACTGTAGATGTCATGGCCTAGCTCCCTGTGTTGCCAGAAGAGTTAGATGGAAAACTCCGCTGCAACCGTCTTTCGCTCCCTTTGTACTTTCAGGGAGAAAAGAGTTGCCACAGCGGAGTGTTCCACTACAAATGTTTTTGGCCCCAATGACCAAAAAACCAATGTTCAAAGAGGTACGCATTCAGGGTACTACTTCAATTCGACAGTAGCACCAGCCTCCTCGAGCTTTTTCTTGGCGTCTTCAGCTTCCTCTTTCGAAACGCCTTCTTTAACCACTTTGGGTGCGCTGTCTACCAACTCTTTGGCGTCTTTCAGTCCCAAACTGGTGAGTTCGCGGATAACTTTAATAACGTTGATTTTCTTGGCGCCAACGTCTTTAAGTTCTACATCAAACTCAGTTTTCTCTTCTGCGGCAGCAGCACCGCCGTCAGCAGCCGCTACAGCAGCACCGGCAACAGCTACGGGAGCGGCAGAAACGCCCCATTTTTCTTCCAATTCTTTCGTCAGGGCCGCTACGTCCATAACGGAAAGATTGCTTAAATATTCTACAATTTGTTCACGAGTAATGTCAGACATTATTTTTCTCCCAGTGTTAAGGTTGATTACAACCTCGGATTCAAATTTTCGATTGCCGAATAAAAGCGGCGACTATTCTTCCAATTGCCGACGACGCGCATCCAGCAAGTAAACAAAATTAGTTGGTGCTGCCTGAAGCAAACGTACAAACCCCGTAGCTGGCTCCATAAAAGTAGCCAAAAGGGTCGCAAGAAGCTCGTTTTTGCCCGGCATTTTGGAGAGAGCAACCACACCCTGAGCATCGAGTATGTCCCCATCAACCACAGCACACTTAATTTTGAGTTTTTCGTTTTTCTTTGAAAAATCCACGATAATTTTCGCCGGCGCAGATGGATCATCGTACGACCACGCAACAGCGGTGGGATCTTTCAAAAAGGGTAGCAACTCACTGTGAAAATCATCTTCTTTGGTGGCGATTCCCAACAGTTTGTTTTTAATTACCTTGTAGTCTACCCCAACCTTACGGAATTCATCTCGAAGAGCGGTCATGCTTTCCACGTCGATACCACGAAAATCCGTCAGTACCGCACTGGCCATTTTGGAAAACTTGTCTTTAATCTCTTCAATCTGAGCAGTTTTCTGAGCTCTATCCATACCGCCCTCCTATTCTTTCTTCTCTTTTACCAAGCTGGGGTCAATTTTGATCCCGGGACCCATGGTCGTGGAGATTGTCACACTCTTCACATAAGTACCCTTGGCGGTGGAAGGCTTGGCGCGATGAATCTCGTTCATCAACGCGTCGAAGTTTTCAATCAGCTTTTGAGCGTCAAAAGACGCTTTGCCAATCGGCGCATGAACAATACCGGCTTTTTCCACACGATACTGAACCTTACCGGCTTTGGCTTCTCTAACCGTATTCGCTACATCCATTGTAACCGTTCCGGTTTTGGGGTTAGGCATCAATCCACGCGGTCCGAGAATTTTACCAACCTTGCCGACTTGAGCCATCATCGGAGGAATAGCAATCGCTGCATCAAAATCTGTCCAGCCGTTTTTGATCTTTTCAACGATATCTTCGCCGCCGACGAAATCAGCGCCGGCTTCCAAAGCTTCTTTTTCCTTTTCACCGGTAGCGAATACCAGCACTCGAACGGTCTTACCCAACCCGTTCGGCAGTACAACAGCTCCGCGAACCATCTGATCCGCATGTCGTGGATTAACGCCCAATTTCACTGCCACGTCGACAGACTCATCAAATTTGGCTGAGGCGTTACTTTTCAATCTTGCAAAAGCATCTTCAACAGAATGAAGCGTAAGCTTGTCATACTGTTCATATGCTCCTGTCAGCCTTTTCGAACGTTTTCTCATAACGGCATTTGCCTCCCATGCGCTGACAAAGAGCGCGTGGTAATGGATTTTCTCCCCATTGAGAAAATCGATGCTAAAAATTAACCTACGACCTCAAGCCCCATAGAACGTGCGGTACCCGCAACTGTGTTCATGGCAGCTTCAAGGCTGGTGGTATTCAAATCAGGGAGTTTCATCTCTGCAATTTTACGAATCTGCTCCTGAGTGACTTTCCCGACTTTGTTTTTGTTCGGAACACCGGAACCCTTTGGGATACCAACTTCCTTTAGCAGTAATCTAGCGGTCGGCGGGGTTTTCGTAATAAACGAAAAACTGCGATCCGCATATACGGTGATCACCACAGGAATCAGCATGGCATCTTTGGCTTGCTCTTGCGTTTTCGCATTGAAAGCCTTGCAGAAATCCATAATGTTCACGCCGTGCTGACCCAGCGCTGGTCCGATCGGGGGAGATGGATTGGCTTTGCCTGCAGGCACTTGAAGTTTGATTTGTCCAATAATTTTTTTCATTTTACTATCTCCGCAAGAAGCAGTTGCTTAAGAGCTCAACTTCTCGACTTGGGTGTATTCGAGCTCAACAGGTGTTGCCCGACCAAAAATACTCACTAACACAACGACTTTTTGTTTATCCGGTTTAACAGCTTCGACAGTGCCGTTGAAACCGCCGAATGCTCCATCAATAACCTTGACATTGTCGCCTTCATCAAAATGCACGATCGGTTTGGGTGCTTCTGCCCCACTTTCCATACGACGAAGGATGTTGCTTATCTCCATGTCCGAAACAGGCGTGGGATTCTGATTCCCAACAAAGTTGGTTACTTTCGGTGTATCTTTGACCAAATGCCATGTGTCTTCAGACATTTCCATTTGGATGAAAATGTATCCCGGGAAAAATTTTCTTTCACTGATACGCTTTTTACCGCGAACAACTTCCTGCACCGTTTCAGTAGGAACAAGAATATCACCGAACAGCTCGGATGCGCCTTCGTTCTTAATGCGCTCCTCCAAAGCCTGCTTTACCTTCTGCTCATATCCAGAATAGGTGATAACGGCGTAATATTTCATGTTCCTGTCCTTTCGACAACCAAGTCGCCAAAGCGTACCACGCTGTTCTTAGTAAATGAAACCGGTTACCCAGGACCAGAAAGCATCAAAGGCGCCCAGAATCAAAGCGGCAATAATCGACACAACCACGACCACTACCGTAGAGGAAGAAAGCTCTTTTCTGGTCGGCCAGGTAACTTTAGACAACTCGGTCACAATTTCGACAACGATCTTGTTAATCTGGGGATGACGCCATAAATACAAAGCGATCGCTACGGCAACACCACCGCCGATCACGACTGAAACAGCCATACTGGGTGCCGGAACCTCAACCCAGGTAAGGTTGAGAGATGTCCACACCGTATTGACGATTTGAGTGAGCAACCATCCGCCCACAACGGCTCCCGCCATGAAGGTGAGATGAACATATTTCATCAAGCCAAAAGATGTTGCTGTTTGTTTGTCGTCAGCCATTCCAAGTTCCTCTAATTTGAGTTATGTCGCAGGCCAGGAGGGATTCGAACCCCCAACATCCGGATTTGGAATCCGGCGCTCTACCAATTCGAGCTACTGGCCTAGAACGCAGCACCGGAATATATCCGGCACCGCGTTTTTTTCAACTATTTAGTCTCTCTGTGCTCAGTATGCTTGCGACACCTGGGGCAATATTTGTTGAAACTCAATTTCCCCGGGGTCTTTCTTTTATTTTTTGTTGTTGTGTAGTTCCGCTCTGAACATTCTCTACAACCCAGCGTTACTATCACTCTATTTCCAACGGCCATGGTAGCCTCCCTGGACTAAATTCCTACTCAATGATTTTCGAAACAACACCAGCGCCTACGGTACGGCCGCCTTCGCGAATCGCGAAGCGCATTCCGTCTTCCATAGCTACCGGG